>JAQSXC010000337.1 GCA_029266335.1 Eubacterium sp.
CGTTCAATAATCATCTTTAAGATTTCATTTCGAACTCTAATATACAAGGTATCTGGCATATTTTGATTTACTTTCATTTTATCATCTCCCATTACTTTGCAGTTTACTGATACTCATTTTATATATCACTGATACACATTATATCAGAACCTCAAGAAATAATAAAGCGATAGTTTGAAAAAATTGCCATGTATTATTTCATCCATGACAGTTTCTAATAATTCTAATTATTGTTTGGGTGTCATAACAATAAAAACAGAGATATTTCTCCACTGTCAGCCAAAGCTATTTTCATTGTAAAATGAAATAAATTTAAGAACTATATTATTCTCATCTTATAACAACAATATTTTATTAAATAAATCACCTTTCTTCTATATGTCCATATCGACGCTCTCTTTTAGAAAAATTTTCTATGGCCTTTTTCAATTCTACTTCATTAAAATCAGGCCATAATATATCTGTAAAATAAAACTCAGTATATGCCATCTCCCATAGCATGAAATTTGATAATCTCTTTTCACCGCCAGTTCTTATAAATAAATCCGGTTCAGGAATACCCCATGTATCGAGATATGATGAAAACTCATTCACACTTATATTGTCCTTATGCTCCTTCGTTTGAAGAATTTTATTAACTGCTCTCACTATCTCATCTTTTCCACCATAGTTTACAGCTAATTGAAAATTCAAACCATTGCACTGTTTTGTTGCTTCTTCCAGATTTTCTATTTTATTAACAATATCTTTTTCTAATCCATCTCTGTTACCGATAATTCGAACCCGTATATCGTTTTCAACCGATATATTTATACTATCTGTTAAATACTTTCGAAACAGTTTCATAATTCCATCAACTTCATCTTTGGGGCGACTCCAGTTTTCAGTTGAAAAAGCATATACTGTAAGATACTTTATCCCTAATTTATTAGTACTTTCACATATAGTTTCAAGTACTTTTCCACCTTCTACATGCCCCATTTTTCGCGGCATCATTCTTCTTTTTGCCCATCTTCCATTACCATCCATCATAATCGCAATATGTTTAGGAAAATAATAATTTATATCTGCATTCATTCCTTATCCTCATTCTATAATTTTATATTATCTTTTATTTCAATTTTCTATTTTAGTCAATAATGATGTTATTCATGTATTCTTCCAATATTTTATAATATACCATATTATCCCAGTAAATTACAACTTTCTTTTACCATTCTGTGAAATAATGCATGAAATTTGATAATCTCTTTTCACAGCCAGTTCTTATAAATAAATCCGGTTCAGGAATACCAAAAAGGCAATACAGCAGGCTACCCAAAAAGAAAGTGCGTAGACAAAAATACAGCTATTTGTTATAATAATATTTATAATAACATGAATTTTAGGGGTGAGTACCGTCCGGCACACTTGATATTGCATAATCGGTAATATAAGTGAGACGTGGAGAAGATAGATAAAATCATAAATGAACATGAAGAAATATAGTCGTTTTATAGCGACTTTTTTCTGTATGCGAATTATGCTTTTACATCTATCATTCCACACTTTAATGAGACTTTTATTTTTGAAAGCTGTGGAATGCCCACAGCTTTTTTTATTTCTATCTATGTTGTTATAAATCAAATTTTGGAGGATACGCTATGTTTAAGAATGATTTCTATATTCAGCAGATTGACGACGTTCAAATTCGATTGAAAGAGCCGTTTGATCTCAATTTTATCCATCAATACGGTACTGTTTTTAAGGTGCTTGACGCTCAGAGTTCCGGTAACCTATGCTTTGGCGTTGAAAAAGCGGGAAAAAGATATTTTGTTAAATTTGCAGGCGCAAAAATGATTAATGATCACGATTTACCCGTCGAGGATGCTATCTCAAGACTTAAAGCTGCCGTTCCCAAATACGAGGAACTGACACATCCCTCGTTGATTCGCCTTGTCAAGGCGGAGGAAATCGGCGACGGGTTTGCTATTATCTTCGATTGGGAAGACGGCGAAAGCATTGGCGATCTAAATCCTTTACTGCATGAAAGATTTCTGGCGTTGCCGACAGACAAAAGAATTGGCGTATTTGAGGAAATTCTGTACTTTCATGCACATGTGGCACAATGTGGTTATGTCGCTATTGATTTTAATGATAACAGCACCCTGTATAATTTCGACAGCGGCAAAGTAATGATTTGCGACATTGATTTTTACGCTAAACAATCCTATATAAATGGTATGGGAAGTATTTTCGGCATTAAAGCCCTTATGTCACCGGAGGAATTTCGATGCGCCGGCTTATTAGATGAAGTTACCAACGTCTACACGATGGGCGCGACGGCATTCATGCTGTTAGTGGACGGCGATCGCTCACCGGAAGCGTGGCCACTGGATATGAAATTGTATGATGTGGTCAAAAAGGCTGTGAGCGATGCGCGTAAGCAGCGGCAGCAGTCGATTAAACAGCTGATGGAGGAATGGGAGGTAGTATTCCACTTCGGGCCAACATGGCCCGAAGTATGAGCTATCCATACAAAAACGTCGCCTTTAGTTCCACTAAGGCGACGTTTTGTGTAATGTGATTGCGTTATTTGTACTTATTACATGCTTGAGCGGAGGGGCAACTGCTGCAGCCACAACAGGATGATTCTTCTCCACTTTTTGCTTTCTTAATCCCTTTTATAATAATGAACAGTACAATTGTTACGGTGCCAATGGCAATTATATAATCAATCATAACTATTCTTTTCTTTCAACATCATTTTCAAAGCTTCATACCACTCCCCTGCTTCTAATTCTGTTGTTTTTTCTTCATCGATAAGGATAATTTGATTTGCTAAAACTCCGATCAAGTTATCATAGGATATATGGAATAATTTTTTTCTATCGATGACCCCCATTTCTTCCAATAATCGAACCATCCGATATACTGTTGCTATTCCTATTGTTGCATCCTTTGTCAGGACTTGATAATATATTTCTTTACAACAGGAGCATCGATTCTTTAAAATCATCTCAATAATTATTTTTCTTTGCTTTGTAATTTTAAAGCCTCTTTTTTTTAATTCATTGATGATCAATGCTTCCTTATGTACAACAGTAATGAATGGTTGATTATCTAAATGTTCGCCTCGATGCACTTTATTACCCCCAATTTTATCCTTAGGTCAGAATTTTTCTTACTTAAAACAATAGATTTCCAACCACATTGATAATCAGAGCAACAACATAGGCAACCAGCATTTGGAACCCAACTGCTCTGAAGGTCCATTTCCAGGTGCCCATTTCTCTTCTGATTGCACCAACGGCTGCAAAGCATGGCATACAGAGCAAATTGAAGGCCATATAGGAAAAAGCGGAAACAGGTGTAAAAACATCCTTGATTTGCGGTAACGCTTGATCTCCTGCCATAATTGTCTCCAGCACTGTTTCATCACTGATGTGACCAAATAACTGGCCAAAGGT
>JAQSXC010000123.1 GCA_029266335.1 Eubacterium sp.
CAATGGATTCTGGAATTTTAAAGAGTCCTTTACTTACATTTGCATGTATTTGTCACTGTTTACTTTTCAAAGTCCATCTCAAGATGCTATATCTTGATTCCTTAAAAGCATCACTACTGTTGACTTTTAAGGTTTTTCGCTGACTGCTCGTCGCAAGCAGCTTAATTATAATATCATGTTGCTGTTTCATTGTCAACACTTTATTTCATTTTGTTTAAAGTTTTTTTCAAAACTGTTAACCACAATATCATTTAAGAAGTGTTGTCGTTCGCGACAGCTTGGTTAGTATATCACCATATTCAGATAATATTCAACGTACTATTCATCTATAATTGGTTTTTAAATTGATTTATCAATCGCATTCTCCGTTTATCACATGAATATCCTATGTTATATCCAACATGCTCACATTACATTCAGGATTTTTTATCAATGTTTTAACTATCTATATATGATATCTTATTTAGTTAATTATAAACTATAAACCTTTAAAACAAACCCGATGGAAGCACCAGTATAAAAGTTATGCTTTCATCGGGTTTGTTTTATTTTTTTACTGTTTGATTTTATACCTATAATAATTTGTTTATTTAATATAGTTTTTTTTATTATTTTTTATTGCTATGATTTATATCACATATTTTTTCATATATAAAGAGTACAAATTCCTTATCTTTTTCCGGATGTTCTTCAGCTATTTTTGTGTATCCCAGTTTTTCATAAAAGTAATGATTCCTGTAGCTCTTGTAGGGCGTATCAAGAGACCATTTCTTTGTATCGGGGAATTTTCTTTCAATAAATTCTAATGCTGTAGAACCTATATGTCTATTCTGATAATCTGGATCTATGTATATAGCGCCAAGCCGCATATGTCCCTTACCCAGATTGAATAATTTAAT
The DNA here is from genome assembly GCA_029266335.1 of Eubacterium sp. Classification (GTDB taxonomy): domain Bacteria; phylum Bacillota; class Clostridia; order Acetivibrionales; family DSM-1351; genus Ruminiclostridium. The sequence continues at coordinate 900 of JAQSXC010000123.1, forward strand.
GCCGCCGACAATACTGCCATTCTCAATTATCTTGTAATAAAATCCGCTTTTAATATTCTGTCTATGCCACATGACCTTTTCCATATTGGGTGGTATAGCACCATATAATTTTTTATCCTCATCAAATGCCCTGATACAGATATTCATGAGCTCTGTAGAATCTTTAACCTCTGCTGGTATAATCATCGTCATAATATCTAGCACTTCCTTTTGTTATATTAGGTGGAACTTATTTTTATATTTTCTTTTTTATAGGCATGTATAAGTCTATCCCTCCGGTATGGTTTAACTCCTCGTCAAAACCAAGGTGCTCCTCCAGCCACTGATGTCCTCCATAAATATATTTGCTTTCTATTAACCAGCTATTGAATCTCTTCCATGCAAGCATAATGCCTTCACCCATATCATGTTTTTCACTTTTTTTAACACTGGTTACGGCATATAGCCCTCCCTCAAGATATTTAGTCTTAATGTGCGGATGTCTGACTTCAAAATTGTCATCTACAGTAATGCAAAGTTCATACCCGTACTCCGTCTGCTCATCTGAGTCCGGACTTGGATTGTTGTACCCAAAAATACGGTGGTTTTGCTCATCAACCTTTATCCTGATTTTCTTAACCCATTCTTTCATAACCTCAAATGCATTATGTTCCGGATTTTTTCCAAAAAAATTATAGTATACCACCCTGGTTGATTTCAGTTCTTTTAGGACTTTAATATCGGGATATCTCTCCAATAGGTCCTTATCCTGAATCTCAAAATACTTGTCCATAATATTCATCCTTTCAAAATAAAAATGTTTTTTCTGCCTTCTGAATTCACTTGGCAAATAACCGGTTATACGTCTGAAAGCTCTCGAAAAGCTGTCACCGCTCTCAAAATCATATTTAACAGCTATATCAATAATGTATGTGTTCCCATTCACTATTTCATCAGCTGCCAGACTTATTCTTCGCAATCTGATATATTCTTTAACTGAATAACCTGCAAGCGCAAAAAACATACGGTAGAAATTCGAGAGTGACATAAATGCCATCTGAGCAGCAATATTAATATCAATAATGTTTTCAAGATTGCTTTCAATATGGTCAATTGACCTCTGAATTCTTTCGTAATAATTCATAACGGAGCACTCCCTGTTAATATCTTAAGATGACTCGATAATACCACTTTTAAATTTTATGGATACGACTTTTTTTCTAATATTTGATAATAAGGTTTATTAGTTTATTCACTATATTTATTAAGATAAGATATTTTTGTTTATTCTGAACTGTCCAAATAGTTCGCTTCCGTAAAATCAGGAATAAGCCTGCTTTTATTTCCTGTATACATCAGTGATAACCTGTGTAATGCACGGGTGCAGGATATATATAGCAGTTGCCTGTCATCAGAATCCTTATAAACCTGATCGCTGGTATCCCAAAGAATTACCGCATCAAATTCCAGTCCTTTTGCCATGTATACAGGAAGTATTGTAACCTGATTGATTGACTCGAAAGAACTTTGATTTATTAACACAGCACCCAGTTGTTTACCTACATTTTTATATAGGTAATCCGACTCTGTCATACTCTTACAGATTACTGCTATTGATTGATACCCCTCTGCCCTGTATTGGTGAACCTTCTCTGTCATAGTTTTTTCCATTTTTTCACGGTTTTCAGTTTTTATCACTTCCGGTAAACCTTCAAACCTTTCAAAGCTCTCTATTTCAATATCCTTGTCTCCGAAACAGGTACTGAATCTATTAATCTCATATGAACAGCGGAAGCTTTTTTTCATCAGCACGGTTGAACTCCTTTTTTTATCAAGGACCTGTTTAATGTCTGAATAAACGGACAGGTCTGCAGTCTTTTCTATAGTCTGATTTATATCTCCCATTACAGTGAATTTTGCATTTGAGAATAATTTCTTTAATATTTCATATTGTACAGGATAATAATCCTGAGCTTCATCAACAACAACCTGCATTATACCCTTGTATCCATCACTGCCTGCCAGCTTAAGCTTTGTAGCCAGAAGCACCATTCCATTGTCATACTGTAAAACTTGTTCTCCCAGATCTTTTTTCATTTGATTAAGTATATCCTCAATATTTTCCGGGAGTTTTAGGCCATGAGCCATCCTATAAAAAAGATTTTTATCTCCCACCAGCCTTTTTAGTACTTCCAGAGCATCAACCCTTGTAAATTTATTAATCTCTTTTTTTAATGCACTGTTTTCTTTTAATGATAATAGCCTGGCTAAAGGCTTAACTTCATAAATATGTTCCGGATATTCTCCTATAAACTTTTCCAATTTATCCAAACGGCGTTTTCTTAATTCATGGATTCTCAGCATAGTTTTCTTCTCAATTGTCTCAAGCCTTTTCTCCAGGGGCAGTGAAATATCATTTTGCTGTAAAAGCTTTGACTTTATCAAATGCCGGTTGACGATACATTCTCCACTATAGAAAATATCTCTGAAATCAAGCATCCTATGCTCAAAATGCCTTAAATAACGATCTATAATTATAAGAAACTCCATAGAAAGTTTAAATTCCATTCCACGTTTTAAAAGCTTCTTTTCTTCAATATCCTTAGTGATTATTATTTTTTCTATTAATTGATTCCTATAGCCAATTTTTATTTTTTCTTCAAAAACATTATCAAACACTTCTTCTAATGTAAGTGCCTGAATATTTTTCTCGCCCAGTTCCGGTAATACATTATCGATATACTTCTCAAAAAGGTTATTCGGAGTAATGAGGATTATATTATTAGCGCTTAAATTATCTGTTAAGCCATGGTACATGAGATAGGCAACCCGATGCAGTGCTACCGAGGTTTTGCCGCTGCCTGCAACCCCCTGCACTATCAACAGATCATTTTCTATATCTCTTATTATAATGTCCTGCTCTTTCTGAATAGTTTCTACTATACTTTTCATCTTTGCTGAAGAATTTTGGGATAAGGCCTGTTTCAGAATGTCGTCAATAATGGTCATACTGGAATCAAAGAAGTATTCCAGCTCGCCTCTCTTTATTTCAAATTGTCTTTTTAGTGTGACCTCCCCTTCAATATCTCCATAGGGTGCTTTGTACTTAGCCCTGCCAAGACCGTATCTGTAAAATATACTGGATATGGGAGCTCTCCAGTCGCAAATATAGGTTTGATGAGTCTTATCATCGGACAGATTCCCCAACCCAATATAAATACTCTCTTTATCAACGTCAATGTCTTCCTCAATAAAATCAATTCTTGCAAAGTAAGGCGATTGGTCCATTCTCTTGTATTTTTTTATTCTGGCTTCAGTTGCTTCGTAATCATAAGTTTTCACTTCTATAGGATTTAGGTAGGTTATTGCGTCAGAAAGCTTTTCGAAATCCTGTGAGTAATGGCTTGTATTTTCATACATATCTTTTCTGTCGGCAATCAGCTGACCTTTTTTATTTTTCAGCTTTGCCAACTCTTTGGTCAGCTGAATTTCAATCCTCATTTTTATTTTATTTAAATGATTTTTTTCAAGCTCAAGCTGTTCCTGATAATTATTATCCATAAGCTCACTCTCCTTTGATATTTTCAAGTCCGTCTACAGATGCCCAATACACTGCTGCTGATGATATATTAAAGCTCAATATTAAATTTTCCTTTAGCAATTTTAAATAAGATTAAATTTAAATTATGTTAAACTTCATATTATCAAAAATATATTTAAATTACCATTGGTAATTTAAATATATTACAGTAAATACCTCATGTCAAGGTAACAGGGGAATAAATAAAGGCTTTACTGACAAGTAGATTATGCTGTGACAGTATTCCCTTAACTTCACAAAAAGAGAGTATACAATCGTATACTCTCTCTCTGTGAAGTTTGTCCTATTTCCAATATTAAAAGTCAGTTACCGGTTAATAACCAGTAATTGGCTGTGAAATAGTCTTAGCTATTTATAATTTGTTTCTTATACCTCGTTTTCAGATGTATCTTCGGCACTTTCGCCTTCTGTGTCATCACAGTCAACGCCTTCAGGACACTCTTCATTTATCATTCTTGCCATACTTACAACATTGTTTCCTTCACTCATTCTCATAAGTGTCACACCCTGTGTTGCACGACCAAGAATACTTATCTCGCTTACCTTCATACGGATAATACTTCCGTCCGAGCTTATCAATATTATATCATCTTCTTCGGACACAAGCATCATACCTATCGATTTTCCAGTTTTTTCAGTAATTCTGTAAGTGAGTATGCCCTTTCCGCCTCTGGTCTGAACCTTGTATTCCTCAAGTTCGGTTCTTTTACCGAAACCGTTCTCAGTTACAACCAATAGAGTTGTATTTTCAGTTACAACCTCCATACCTATAACAAAGTCATCCTCATCCAGCTCAATACCCTTAACACCCTGGGATACACGGCCGATTGGTCTGGCATCGGTTTCATTAAAGCGTATTGCCATACCATTGACTGTAGAGAGCATTATGTCCTGATTTCCATCAGTCAATTTAACATCTATCAGTTCGTCATTCTCCCTTAGTGTAACAGCTGCCAAACCGCCTTTTCTGATGCTGTCATACTCCATAAGGTCGGTTTTCTTTACCAAACCATTACGGGTAGCCATAACAAGGTACAAGCCTTCCTTATATTCCTGTATTGGAATAACTGTGGTTACTTTTTCATCACCATCAAGCTGCAGCAGGTTTACTATGGCAGTACCCTTGGCCTGTCTACCGGATTCCGGTATCTCATAAGCTTTAAGTCTGTAAACTCTACCTTTATTGGTAAAGAACATGATAAAGTTATGAGTCGAGGTTACAAAGAGATTCTTTACAAAATCCTCTTCTCTTGTACTGAGACCGATGATTCCCTTTCCACCACGTCTCTGGCTCTTGTAAGTGTCGGCAGGCAATCTCTTGACATAGCCGAAATGAGTCATGGTTATGACACTTTCTTCTTCCTGAATGAGATCTTCTATATCTATCTCGTCTTCATCTATTTCTAATTTGGTTCTTCTGTCGTCAGCATATTTATCCCTAATTACATGTAATTCATCCTTAATTATTTCATGAACAAGGATTTCATTAGCCAAAACTTCCTTATAATATTTGATCTTTTCAAGAAGCTCATTATATTCATTTTCCAGCTTCTCCCTTTCCAGACCGGTAAGTCTGCCCAATCTCATATCAACAATTGCCTGAGATTGTTTTTCACTGAATCCGAATCTCTCCGACAGACCTTCTTTAGCTAATGCTTCAGTTTTGGAATTTCTAATTATTTTAATAACTTCATCCAAATGGTCAAGAGCTATCTTCAGACCTTCCAATATATGCGCTCTTGCCTCTGCCTTGTCAAGTTCAAACTTTGTCCTACGTCTTATAACATCTTCCTGATGAGTTATGTAGTAGTCTATAGCCTGTCTCAAGTTCAAGGTTCTTGGTTCGTAAAGCTTATCCTCGGTAGGAACAATAGCAACCATGTTAACACTGAAGGTTTCCTGAAGCTGAGTATTCTTATACAATTGATTCAGAACAACATTTGGATTTGCATCACGCTTTAATTCAATTACAATTCTGACCGGTTCTTCTCTACCTGATTCATCCTGCAGGAAGGAGATTCCCTCCAGCCTCTTTTCCTTAACCAGCTCCGCTATCTTTTCAATAAGTCTGGCTTTGTTAACCAGATAGGGTATTTCGGAAACAATAATCCTGTGTCTGTTTCCATGCATTTCTTCAATAGTCGCTTCGGAGCGGACTATGAGACGGCCTCTGCCTGTTCTGTATGCATCTCTTATCCCTTTTTTGCCTATGATCTTAGCTGCTGTAGGGAAATCCGGGCCTTTAATATATTTCATCAACTCATCGATAGTTATTTCATTGTTGTCAATAACAGCACAAATTCCATCAATTACTTCACCTAAATTGTGAGGTGGTATGTTTGTTGCCATACCTACTGCAATACCGGAGGAACCATTCACCAACAGGTTTGGAAACCTTGACGGCAATACAACCGGCTCAACTTCATGTTCGTCAAAGTTTGGCTTGAAATCAACAGTATCTTTATTTATGTCGGCAAGCATTTCCATAGAGATTTTGGCAAGTCTCGCCTCTGTGTATCTCATTGCGGCTGCAGCATCACCATCGCGGGAGCCGAAGTTACCGTGTCCGTCAACAAGTGGATGTCTTAATGAAAAATCCTGTGCCATACGAACAAGACTATCGTACACAGCAGCATCTCCGTGAGGATGAAAACTTTTTAAGGCTTCACCTACTGTTGCAACTGATTTTCTGTATGGCTTGTCCGGTGTAAAGCCAGAAGAATACATGGTGTACAGAATACGCCTATGAACAGGTTTTAAACCATCACGAACATCAGGTAATGCTCTGTCTATAATTACACTCATAGCATAGTCTATAAAAGACTTTTTCATTTCAGATTCAATGTCTATGGGAATAATTCTTTGCTCCCTTATTTCATCTGCCATTTTAACTTATTACCTCTTTTCATTTGATAAAAACAATTTACCATATAATTGCGTACTTGCGCATATGCAAGCACTTTTTAAAAGACACTTGCGACTTTTTCATATGTCAAGCTTGCAATTAAGCACAATTCCGCATGACGTTTTTCAAAGTCGTCCACTATATATTGTAATAAAATTTTAACCAACTGTCCACTTTTTTGTCATAAAGCTAATTACCTCTAAAGCCTGTCATAAGCAATAATTGACTATAATTCATCTAGTCATTTTATTGCCTGCTTATATTATCGCCCATAGAATACCACATTAGCCGTACTTTGCTAATAGTATGGAAATATGACTTGTTACTGATTGTACTTCTTTAAATCTGAATACATACAAGCATATATCCTGTTAATAGTTAAAGTATCCTTTCCCTGTGGATAATTCTTATAAATTCAGCTCTTTATCCAGAACTGAATTTATAAATGTGGAAAATAACAAAGGTGGCAATGTCACTTTTGTTTGCACGGTGTGACCGCTAATGGTCACACTGTGCCTCTTCCTTCAATAAATATTTTAAAGCAGTAATGTGTCAAATCCATAAAATCCATTTAAAAATTTATACTTCCTATACAATAAAAAAAGTGGTATGGCGAACCACCCACTCTTTATGTATAACTGGCCTGTTAAGCCATGTTGTTCTTTGGAACTCTTACCACAAACTCTATATAATCTCCTCTATCAATCTGAGCTGCTTTAGCATTGACACCAGATTGCTTCATAATGTCTATGGCCTGCTTTATAGTGTTTACAAATATTCTGACATCCTTGATTGCCTTTGTCATTTTTCTATCCGACGGCTTTTGCTTTATATCTCTTGAGAACTTGTCTATGGCCTTTTCAACAAGTTCTTCAGTCTTTTTAACATTCAAACCTCTTTCACACACCAGCTTTAAAACCTTCAGCTGCAGCTGCTCATCATGCAGCTTCAGCAGAGCCCTTGCATGCCGCTCTGTAAGATTGTTGTCCGAGAGTATCTTTTTTACCAAAGGTGATAGTTTTAAAAGCCTTATTTTGTTCGCAATTGTGGACTGACTCTTTCCTATTTTTTGAGCCAGTTCCTCCTGTGTAAATCCATGTTCATTAATCAGATTGCTGTAACCCTCAGCTTCTTCCATATAACTGAGGTCTTCTCTCTGCAGATTCTCTATCAATGCCATAACTGCCGAGTCATTGTCATCAACATTAATTATTATGGCAGGTATCTCCTTAAGTCCGGCCATAGTAGCAGCCCTAAGTCTTCTTTCACCGGCTACCAGCTCATAGGTGCTGAGAGAAATCTTTCTTACATTGATTGGTTGAAGTACTCCATATTGCTTGATGGATTCACACAATTCTTCAAGAGCAATTTTGTTAAACTGCTTTCTAGGCTGGTATGGGTTAGGTCTTATGAAATCTATACCAACATATGTGATGTTCTTTAATTCTTCCTTCTTTTCCTTTGAAAACTGAATTTTACTCTCTAACATAACGGCACCATCCTTTGTATATTTTTGAATTGTTTTCTTTCGTAATCTACCATATATTGTAAATTACATACAAAGGATTATTCTTTTCTTTTATTCCATTTCCTTTATTCCCAATAAAGAATCGTTCGATAAAAAGATATAAAAAACTGGTTAAAACAACTTATATCAACGGCTCTTTCGATGGTTTTCCTGCTTTTCTTGGGTATTTTGTCGGCGTCTGTCTAAACTTTCTAATGATGACGACATTTCTCTCCATATTAGTTGTCGGCAATTCCAACTTTTCAATTTTCTCAATTTTTCCACCTAAAATGTCGAGAGCTTTTGTACTGTTTTCAAATTCTTCTGTGTTACTCCCCTTCATAGCGATAAAATACCCGTTTATTTTTACAAATGGCAGACAATATTCGAGTAAAACCGGGAGATTGGCTACTGCCCTGGCTACTGCTATATCGTATTTTTCTCTGTACTGAGGATTTACTCCAAAATCCTCAGCTCTTCCATGAACAGCCTTAATTTCAGAAATATCCTGCTTCCTGGAAATATTTGTAGCATTTATTACCTCATTTAAAAACTTAATTCGTTTATCCAAAGAATCCAACAGTGTCACTTCAAGCTTTTGATTGACTATCTTCAGAGGTATACCCGGGAAGCCGGCACCGGTTCCCACATCTATGACCTTTTGGTGCTCATCCTTTACATATGGCAAAATGCTCATGGAGTCTATAAAATGCTTGATAATTATTTCCTTGTCATCCTCTATAGCTGTTAAATTTATTTTTTGATTCCATTCCTTCAATAGCTCCATATATGTGATAAACTGTTTGATCTGCAGATCCATCAGTTGCCTTCCGTAATGTTCCGCTCCCATTACCAACAGCTTGCTTAATTCCAAGTCCAATGCCATAGTTTCCTCCAAACATAAATACTGGTTTATTAAAATATCAGGTTTAATCAGAGAAAGCTTCTGTCTGGCTTCAAGCCGTAAACCCTGTATTGAGGAATAATCTATACCCTGCGGCAGCTTACGTCCCTCAAGTTTTTTATACTGCTCTACCTGCTGCATTTGTCTCTTGATATAGCCTTCGTACTTTATGGCTACTCCAACCTGCTCGCTGACAGATCTGGGCAGTTCAGGCAATTCCATTACCTCAGCAAGACTCTCATAGCTTATTTCAGGTCTTCTAAGCAGTTCTGCCACATTAATTCCGCTCTTAATAGCCGTGCTTTCCCTGCCTTCAAGATATTTTAAAACCTCTTCACTTGGAGGGAGGTAGCTGTTATTAAGCCTATCAATTTCCTTTTCTATCATATCCTTTTTATCAAGGAATTTCTGATATCTCTCTTCTGTGATCAAGCCTGCCTCCTTACCTAAGGGAGTCAGTCTCAAATCTGCATTGTCCTGTCTTAACAGCAATCTGTATTCAGCCCTTGAAGTCATCATTCTATAGGGTTCTTTTGTTCCTTTTGTAACCAGGTCATCAATTAATACACCGATGTAAGCCTGAGATCTATCCAAAATTAAAGGTTCCCTGCCCTGTACCTTCATAGCCGCATTTATGCCTGCAATAATCCCTTGTGCTGCAGCTTCCTCATAACCGGAACTGCCGTTGATCTGTCCCGCCGAAAACAATCCATCCATATTTTTGAATTCCAGTGACAGTTTCAGCTGTGTAGCATCTATTCCGTCATATTCAATTGCATAGGCACTTCTCATTACTTTTACATTTTCAAGTCCGGAAATTGTTTTCATGAAATCAATCTGAACATCTTCAGGGAGACTGCTGGACATACCCTGCAGATACATTTCCTCCGTATCAAGTCCCATAGGTTCAACAAAAACCTGATGACTTTCCTTGTCGGCGAACCTGACTACCTTATCTTCTATTGAAGGACAGTACCTTGGCCCGATACCGGTAATCTCACCGCTGTATAATGGTGAGCGGTGGAGATTTGCCTTTATTACATCGTGCGTATTCTTATTTGTATATGTGAGCCAGCAGGAAACCTGCTCTTTTTCAACGCTTTCAGTTTCGAAGGAAAAAGGTAGTATTAAATCGTCGCCCGGCTGTTCTGTCATTTTGGAGAAGTCGAGACTTCTTCTGCTAAGCCTTGCAGGAGTTCCTGTTTTAAATCTTAACAGGGAAATTCCCAAATCCATCAGGCTGGCTGAGAGCTTATTAGCGGGAAAAATTCCGTCCGGTCCTCCGCTGTAGCTTACATCACCGATTATTATTCTACCCTGCAGATAGGTTCCTGTTGTCAGTACTATGGCTTTACATTCAAAAATGGCACCGGTATGTGTTTTAACTCCGGTTATCCTTGTTTTTCCTTCATCGGTCAGCAGCTCAACAATCTCAGCCTGTCTGATATCAAGATTATCCTGAAGTTCAAGTGTGTGCTTCATTTCTATCTGATACTGGCGTCTGTCAACCTGAGCGCGCAATGAGTATACAGCCGGTCCCTTTGAATTGTTTAATATCTTGGATTGAATAAAGGTTTTATCTGTGGTCTTACCCATTTGGCCACCCAAAGCATCTATTTCTCTAACAAGATGTCCCTTGGCTGTGCCTCCTATACTTGGATTGCATGGCATATTTGCCATACTGTCCAAATTTATTGAAAAAACCATTGTCTTACAGCCAAGCCTTGCTGCGGCTAAAGCAGCCTCACAGCCGGCATGTCCGGCACCTACAACAATTACATCATAACTTCCTGCGAAATAATCCATTAGGATTCTTCCTTTCCATATCTGTTTTTAGGAACAGTTAAGTCATGGTTAAAGACTGAAAATATTATGCAAAACAGCATCATCTATAGATTCACCCGTTATCTGTCCAATATATTCTGCTGAGTTTTTTATATCTATTGTTACCATATCCAGGGGCATACCCATATCAAATGAACTCAATGCCTGATCTATTGCATTTATAGCCTTGTCCACCAAACTTTTATGACGGGCATTTGTCAATAAAACCTCTTCATTTTTTGAGATGTCCCCCTTAAAGAACAGCTCTGAAATCTTATCCTCCAAACCCTCAATTCCTTCATCATTTATGACTGATGCTTCAAGAATTATATCCACATCCAGCTGTTTTCTTATTTCATCAAGCCTTGACCTGTCTGCCAGGTCGGTTTTATTAATAAGAACAAGATTCTTTTTACCTCTTATTCCCTGCAATACTTCCTCATCCTCTTTGACAATTCCTGTATCAGCTGCTATTACCATTATAATCAGATCTGCATCCTCAATTGCCTTAAAGGCCTTGTCCACACCAATCCTTTCCACAACATCCTGAGTTGGTCTGATTCCTGCAGTATCTATGATTTTAGCCGGGATGCCTTTTATATTGACATACTCTTCAATTATATCTCTTGTTGTACCGGGTATATCGGTAACAATAGCTCTGGTGCTGCCTGCAAGCTGATTGAGCAGCGAGGATTTTCCCACATTTGGTTTTCCCGCTATGACAATGTTTATGCCTTCTCTCAGAAGCTTGCCACGGCTGAATGTCCTGGCAAGCTCCAACAGCTCCTCCTTTATTTGTTTCAGGCTTGCATATACCTTTTCTCCTGTAATTTCCTCTATATCATGCTCAGGATAGTCAACTGTCACCTCTATATGAGCCAGCAGCTCAACCAGGTCACCTCTTAATGCCTTAAGTTTATTTGACAACCTGCCCTCCAGATGACTGACTGCTGCCTTTGAGCTCTCTACTGTTTTTGAATTAATCAAATCAATGATTGCTTCGGCCTGGGATAAATCTATTCTTCCATTAAGAAATGCCCTTTTGGTAAATTCTCCTGCGTCAGCAGGCCTTACACCCATCTTAAAAATAAGCTCCATTACTCTGTTTATAACGACAATACCTCCGTGGCAATGTATTTCCACTACATCTTCACGTGTAAAAGTATTAGGTTTCTTCATCTTTAACATAAGCACTTCATCAATTACTTCATTAGTCCAAGGATCGAAAATCTTCCCATATGATACTGTATGTGATGCTATTTCGTCCATAGATTTTGATGAACGAAAAAGCTTTGACACTACATCAAAAGACATATCTCCGCTTACCCGGATAACCCCTATACCGCCCGTCCCATATGGAGTTGAAAGTGCTGCTATTGTATCTTCGTAATACATACAAGCCTCCACCTGCGTTTTTTTACGCAGTCCATTTATTACACAACCGACTTTTATAAACTCCTATACTGCACAAAATGGTTCAAGGAGATTACTCCTTAAACCATTTTTATTGAAGCTTTTTATTTTAGAGTTATAACAACTTTTCTTTTTGGTTCTTCACCGGTACTATATGTCTCAACATATTTATGTCCTTGAAGAGTTGAGTGAATGATTCTTCTCTCGTATGGGTTCATTGGTTCCAGAGTAACCGGCTTTTTATATTTAACTACCTTATCGGCCAGCCTGTTAGCCAGCTTCACAAGAGTTTCCTCTCTCTTTTGCCTGTAATTCTCAACATTCAGTATTACTCTTTTGTAATCTTCATATCCTTTATTTATAACAAGGCTGGTCAGATATTGGAGAGAGTCCATTGTTTCTCCTCTTCTACCTATGATTATACCAATATCATCACCATTTATATCTACTACTATGCTTTCTTCATCTTCATTTACACTGATATCTGCATCAACGCCCATATTATTAAGTATGGTATATAAAAAGTCCGATGCGATATCACCTCTGCTTGCTTCTACTTCTTTAACTGTCGCTCTTATTCTGGCGACCTTGGTTCCGATGATTCCGAATATTCCTTTATTGCCTTCTTCTAAAACTTCAATCTCAACATCTTCCTGAGATAAATTTAGCTCTGACAATGCAGCTGAAATGGCCTCTTGAACCGTTTTTCCTGTTTTTTCAATACTATAAGCCATTATTTACTTACTACCTCCTTCTTTTTAAGGACATATTTATTAACATAGTATTGCTGTCCTATTGCAAAGATATTACCAGCAATCCAATATAATGCCAGACCTGCAGGGAATTGGAATGAAAATATTAATGTCATTAAAGGAGATATATATAACATGGTATTTCCCATTGGGTTAGTTGCTTTATCCGTTGTTTTCGGCATTGACATACGCGCTGTCAAAAAGGTAGTACCAACTGCCAATACCACCAGCAACAGCAGCCAGATTTTCATAGGATCTGCTGTAAGCTGATCAAAATGATATGTTGGTATGGATCCGAGATTTATACCTCCATGGCTTGGAAAAAACATATTAAGATTTCCAACTTCATTCCCTTTGCCATTTTTAATAAAATAAGTTATTGTGTCAATTTCAGCATACGGGTGTTTTAAAACATTAGCTTCTGTTGCAAGTTTAGTAAGTTGCTCAGCTGAAAAACCCAGCATGAATTTCAAAGGCTTAGTTATAACCTGCCATAATGAAAGCAATATCGGCATTTGAATCAACAAAGGAAGACATCCGCCGGCAGGATTGATTTTATGCTCCTGATACAGCTTCATTGTCTCTTCGTTCAATTTTTGCTTGTCATTGGAATATTTTCTTTGAAGTTCTTGCAAAAGCGGCTGAACCTTTTGCATTTCAGCAGTTGATTTATACTGCTTCAGAGTAAGCGGTACCATTGCAGCTCTAACAATTATTGTAAATATAATAATAGCAAGTCCATAGTTCTCAAATGCCACTGATGAGTAAATCCAATAAAGGAATTGCCCAAGTGGCTTAGCTATAAAATCTAAAAATCCCATGTTTTTCTCCTAAACCTAATGTTTATTATATCTATTTCACAGGATCATACCCTCCGGGATGGAAAGGATGACACTTTAATATTCTTCTTAATGCCAGATAACCGCCCTTTAGACAGCCATATTTCATTATAGCCTCAATAGCGTACTGGGAGCAAGTAGGATAAAACCTGCATGAGGGCCTTATTTTAAGTGGTGATATAAACTTTTGGTAAAAACGTATCGGTAAAATTAAAGCTCTTTTAAACAATCATATTTCTCCTGATCAAATACCTGCAGTTTTTTCAGCAAATATTTGAACTCTTTTAACAATGCTCCATATTTTGGAATAGTCTCATCACCTCTGGCAGCAATAACCATATCAATGCCAGTCCTGATGTATTCCTCATAATGCCGATAGGCTTCACGGACTAGTCTTTTCTTTCTATTTCTGATAACAGCATTTCCAGCCTTCTTTGAAACAGAAATACCTATTCTGTTTGAGGATAGTTTATTTGGAAGGACATATACTGTTATATGCCTTCCAACATAAAATGATCCCTTATTAAAAACTCTTGAAAACTCATAGTTTTTTTTTAAAGTTACAGTTTTTCTCATACCCTACTACCTTAATGTGTTAGTTTTTGTATGGAGAATAGCAGGTGTGAGGCCGAAAGATTTATCCGAACGCACTTTTAAAGAAAAAGACCACAAATATGCGGTCTTATGCTGAAAGAACCTTTCTTCCTTTTAGTCTGCGTCTTCTTAATACTTTTCTTCCGTTAGCAGTGCTCATTCTCTTTCTGAAGCCATGTTCCTTTTTGGCATGTCTTTTTTTAGGTTGATATGTTCTTAACATTAGTACACCCCCGTTCTGATTTCCTTTATATAAACTTTAAAGTGTTTTTCTTTTAAAGACACCAAACCTATTATATATTAATCCTTTTTGAACTGTCAAGGTCAATTATAATCCCACTTTTTTGTTAATTTTTAAGTTTTAATTTATCAAATATCAATATATGGTGCATTTACTTTTCAATTTTCAACATCTTGTTACTATCAATATTATTTACTAAATAACCTGTGGATATATCTGTTGTAAAAATATTTTTTTGTGGATATCTAGTGTTTTTCGTATTGAATTTTCCACAAAACTCTGATATATTTATTAATACTTGTTGATAACTTGTGTCTTTTGCTATAAAGGTTGTTAATAACTTTTTACATATTAACTATTTAATTGATCCACATCACAAAAGATTAATTATTCAAAAGCTTTACTTATGATAAAACGATAATATCCAAATGGAGTCAGTTACAAGTATTGCAGTCAGCCTTTAGTTAGAGTTTGCAGGACTGAGCTCCTATATACATGTAAAGTGTATATATTATTATGGTTTTTATTTTTTTGTTTAGGGACATGCATACAGCTTGATAAAACATTCAGTGAAATATTGAAATTATAAAAATACGCTTGATAAATTACTTATTATGAATAACCAAGGTGGGCGAAATGATATGAACGTGCAGCTAAATGATATATGGAATCGTACATTGGAATTATTAAAGGGTGAAATGACAGAAATCAGTTTTAATACCTGGATTTTAACTATAGAACCTATAGCTATAGATTCTAATACTTTAACATTAGGAGTTCCTGCAGATTTTCAAAAAGGAATTCTCGAATCCAGATATTCCTATCTTATAAAAAATGCACTAAGACAAATAACCCACAAGGACTATAACATATATTTTTCGACACCTTCGCAAACACCTGTTAAACCAGCTGTACAGGAGTATACCGAAGATACATCAGGACTATTTTTAAATCCCAAGTATACATTTGATACTTTCGTAATAGGTAATGGAAACAGATTTGCTCACGCAGCTTCACTTGCCGTATCAGAAGCACCTGCAAAAGCATACAATCCTTTATTCCTGTATGGAGGCGTTGGACTTGGCAAGACTCATCTTATGCATGCTATCGGTCATTTTGTACTAAGTCAGAATCCTGCTCTGAAAGTTTTATATGTTTCCTCAGAAAAATTTACAAATGAATTGATCAATGCTATTAAAGACGATAAAAACGAAGAATTCAGATATAAATATAGAAATATTGATGTACTTCTTATAGACGATATCCAATTTATAGGAGGGAAGGAAAGAACTCAGGAAGAATTTTTCCATACTTTTAATGCGTTGTACGAAGCAAATAAGCAGATTATCATTTCCAGTGATAAACCTCCTAAGGATATAACCACTCTTGAAGAAAGGCTTAGATCCAGGTTTGAATGGGGTCTTATCGCAGATATTGCTCCACCGGATCTTGAAACAAGAATAGCTATTCTCCGTAAGAAAGCCCAGCTTGAAAACCTTGATGTACCTGACGACGTTATGGTTTTTATAGCCGACAAGGTTGCTTCAAATATAAGAGAACTTGAAGGTGCTATGAACAGAGTAATTGCGTATTCTACTCTAACTGAAAATAAAATTAATGTTGATATGGCTCTTGAAGCATTGAAGGATATGTTCAATAACAATAAAGCTGTTATTATAAATTCAAAAACTATTCAGGAAGCTGTGTCTCGATATTTTCATTTAAAAACAGACGAGCTTAAATCAAAAAGAAGATCCAGAGATGTTTCTTTTCCGCGGCAGATAGCCATGTTTCTTTGTCGTGATATGACAGACATGTCTTTACCTAAGGTTGGCGATGAATTTGGAGGCCGTGATCATACCACAGTAATTCATGCATGTGAAAAAATAAGCAATGACATGGCAAATAGTGCCGAACTTAGAAGAACAATCGAAGATATAAAGAAAAATATAGTTGGGAATTAATTTTTTATTTTTGAAAAGTTATTAACAGTTTTTGTTGATTTGGTGATTAAAGTTTGTGTATAACTTAAAGTTTTGGATAACTTTATTGTTTTGTTAATAAAATGGTACAAATGTTCAACAATTTATTAACACCAGCCAGCCATTTATATTACTGAATTACAGAAGTTATACACAGTTGTAACAGCACTTACTACTATTATTACTTTCTTTATTATCTTTTAAATATATTAAAAATACGGAGGTACCCATGAAAATAGTCTGCTCAAAAGAAAATTTACTTAATGGTATTAACATAGTACAAAAAGCTGTCTCTACAAAAACTACTTTACCTATACTTGAAGGAATCCTTTTAAATGCTGAAGAAAAATTCAAGTTAACAGGAAACGATCTTGAAATAGGTATTGAGTGTTTTGTCGAAGCAGATATAAGAGAGCAAGGATCAATTGTTATCAATTCAAAAATATTCGGTGACATAGTCAGAAGATTACCTGATTCTGAAGTACTTATAGAAGTTAAAGAAAATAATCTTGTAGTTGTAGAGTGCGAAAATTCACATTTTGAAATAAAAGGAATAAATCCAAACGGATATCCGGCTTTACCAAAAGTTGATAAAGAAAATGTATTAACTTTGACACAGGGAAAATTAAAGGATATGATTAGACAAACCGTGTTTGCAGTTGGATCTGATGAAAACAGACCTGTTTTGACCGGATCGCTTATTGAGGTTAAAGATAAAGAGCTTGTTGTTGTCTCAATTGATGGTTTCAGACTTGCTCTTCGCAGAAAAATGCTTGAAGGTGAAATAAATGATTTCAGTGTTATTATTCCTGGTAAAACCTTGAATGAAATTTCTAAAATACTTCAAGCAGGGGATGAAGAAGTATACATATACAATTCAAATAATCAGATTGTATTTGATGCTCAATCGTGGAGAATAGTTTCAAGACTTATTGAAGGAAAATTCTTAAACTATAACAGCTTGTTGAATAAGGAATTTGAAACCAGAGTAATTATTAATATTAAAGAATTTCAGTCAAGCCTTGAAAGAGCATCACTTATTTCTATGAATGATAAAAACAGTCCTGTTAAGCTTTCTATAGGTAATGACAGAATAGTTATAACATCAAATGCAGAACTTGGTGCTGTTCGTGAAGAAATAAAAGTTGATATTGAGGGAAATAATTTAGAAATAGGATACAATCCTGCTTTTCTAATTGATGCATTGAAGGCCATTGATGAAGACAGGGCTGCAATTTACTTTATTACAACAAATGCTCCTTGTACTTTGAGGCCCGTTGTTGAAAATAATAATGACTTTGCATATCTTGTACAGGCCGTGAGGATATAAATACCTGCAAAGCCTCTAGCTGAACGGGTTAAGACAACTTACTTTTTAAATTAGAAATATGATGAAATTGTATTATCGTAATAAACGTATCCCTTAACCTGGGATTTGGAGGAATAATGGAAACTGTAGAAATAAGTACAGAATATATAAAACTGGATCAATTTTTAAAATGGGCCGGTGCAGTAGATAACGGAGCTATGGCTAAGGGCTTTATACTGGACGGCTTTGTTAAGGTTAATGGCAATATAGAAATACAGCGCGGAAAAAAGCTGAGAAATGGTGATATTGTAGAATTTGAAGAAAAAAAATATCGGGTTGTTCAAAAATAGAAATACCGAGGTACGGCATTGATTGTCAAAAGCTTGGATTTAGAGAATTTTAGGAATCATAAGGATACTAAGATCTTATTTTCTGATCGTTTTAATATTATTTTTGGTGATAATGGCCAGGGGAAAACAAATGTCCTTGAAGCCATTTATTTATGTGCCTCGGGACGTTCACACAGAACTTCCAAAGATTCTGAACTTATAAGATTTGGCTGTAATTCTTATACAATAAATACTTACGTAATTAAATCAGGACTGGATAAGGAAATAAATATCTGTTATTTTGCTGATCAGAAAAAGCAAATTAAAATAAATGAAATACCTCTTACTAAAATTGGAGCCTTAATGGGAAATCTTTATGCTGTTCTTTTTTCTCCTGAGGATTTATTTATAGTAAAACAAGGCCCAATGGAAAGAAGAAGGTTTGTTGACATTACATTATGTCAGATTAAACCTTCATATTTTTATGATCTCCAGTTGATGGCTAGAATTCTTAAACAGCGAAATATGCTTTTAAAAAGTTTAGTTAATAATTCCTCTTTAATAGACACTATGGATGTGTGGAATATTAAACTGGCTGAAGTCGCTGCATCTGTAATAATTGCCCGTCGTAATTTTACCAGACAGCTTTCTCTTCTGGCCCAAAATCAACATAAATATCTTACAGTTGAAAAAGAGATAATTTCTTTTAACTATGATTGTAGTTTTCTGATAAATGAAGATACTAGTAAGAGTGAAATTATTGAAATTTATCAGAAGCTTCTTGAAAAGAATTTGCAAAGAGATATGGTTTTGGGATATACTTCTGTTGGTCCGCACAGGGATGATTATGACATTTTAATAAACGATAAAAATCTTAAAACCTTCGGATCTCAGGGACAGCAAAGGTCAGCAGTATTATCTCTAAAAATTGCTGAAATAGAACTTATCCATAAGGAAACCGGGGAATATCCTGTATTATTATTGGATGACGTTATGTCTGAACTGGATGAAAATCGTCAAAAATACTTAATGGATAGTATTACAAATGTGCAGACTTTTATAACCTGTACCAGTGATCTGCATTTTCGAAATACCTTGAAGGAAAAGTGTAATTATTTTAAGATAGAGGATGGAAGAGTAGTTAACAGTTTTAAAAATGATAATTTGCAATAAATTTATTATTAATGTAAAATTAAGTGTAGATGTTCATGGGAGGACATGGAAATGTTTTTGCATATAGGTGGAGATGTAGTTATTCCTATAAAAAATGTTATAGCGATTATGGATATTGATACCACAACAATATCAAAGGACACAAAGGAATTTCTGAAGATAGCCGAGGAGGAAGGTTTTATTGAAAGCATATCGGAAGATCTTCCAAAATCCTTTATTATCACCGAAACAGATAAAAAAAGTAAAATCTATTTATCACCTATATCATCTGTTACTCTTCAAAAGAGATCAAGTTTTATAAGTGAAATATCAAACGTTTAGAATGTTTTTTGAAAGGAATTAAAGCGCACCATTATGAGTGAAAATAACAATATTAATTCATATGACGAAAGTCAGATTCAGGTATTGGAAGGTCTTGAAGCTGTAAGAAAAAGGCCTGGTATGTATATAGGCAGTACATCTTTAAGAGGCTTGCACCATCTGGTTTATGAAATAGTTGCAAATAGTATAGATGAAGCTTTGGCCGGAAGATGTGATGAGATTGAAGTATTTGTTCATAAGGATAATTCAATTACTGTTACAGACAATGGGAGTGGTATACCTGTAGGTATTCATCCTAAAATGGGGATTCCTACTTTAGAGGTAGTACATACTATACTTCATGCCGGCGGAAAGTTTGGAAGCGGTGCGTATAGCGTATCAGGCGGATTGCATGGTGTTGGTGCATCTGTCGTTAATGCTTTGTCTGAAAGTATGGTAGTTGAGGTTTGTAGAGAAGGTCATATCTACAGACAGGAATATTCAAGGGGTAAGCCTACTACAAAAGTTGAAATTGTAGGTACTACTGAAGAGCACGGTACTAAGTCAACTTTTAAGCCTGATACTGATATTTTTGAAGATGTTGTTTTTGATTTTGATAACATGATTACCAGATACAGAGAAATGGCATTTTTAAATAGGGGTATCAAAATAAAGCTGACAGATGAGAGGCCTGAAGAGCCAATTGTAAAAAATCTTCATTATGAGGGTGGTATAATCTCATTTGTTGAATATTTAAATAAGACGAAGGATGCACTTCATAATAATGTAATTTATGTAGAAGGAAATAAAGATGCAAATATTGTTGAAGTAGCTATGCAATATAACGACGGCTATAATGAAAATGTATTTAGTTATGCAAACAATATCGCCACTACTGAGGGCGGTACTCATTTGACAGGTTTTAGAACCGCTATCACAAAAGTGTTTAATGATTATGCCAGAAAGTATAATTTTATAAAAGAGAATGATAAAAACCTCTCGGGAGAAGACGTAAGAGAAGGTTTAACAGCTGTTATCAGTGTCAAGCTGCCTGAACCGCAGTTTGAGGGCCAGACCAAAACCAAGCTGGGAAATAGTGAAATTAGAACTCTTGTTGAAAATGTTTTATCGGACAAATTGACCAGCTTTCTTGAGGAGAACCCTTCAATTGGAAAGATAATTTTAGAAAAGTGTTTAACCGCTGCCAGAGCTAGGGAAGCAGCCAGAAAAGCAAGGGAATTAACCAGAAGAAAAAGTGCACTGGATACAAGCACACTTCCTGGTAAGTTGGCCGACTGTTCTGAAAAGGACCCATCAGTTACTGAAATATTTATAGTTGAGGGTGACTCAGCGGGTGGATCTGCTAAACAGGGTAGAGATAGAAGGATTCAGGCGATACTCCCTCTATGGGGTAAGATGCTTAATGTTGAGAAATCCAGAATAGATAAGGTTTTTGATAACGAAAAATTATTACCTGTAATTATTGCTTTGGGTGCTGGTATAGGAGAGGAATTTGATACTAGTAAATTAAGATATGATAAAATTATAATAATGGCAGATGCTGATGTAGACGGATCACATATTAGAATGCTTTTGTTGACTTTCTTCTTCAGATATATGAGGCCATTAGTGGAGCAGGGACACGTATATATCGCGATGCCTCCTCTATTTAAAGTATATAAGGGAAAAGAAGAATATTATGCATATGATGACAGACAGGTAGATAAAATTTGTCGTGAAAAGGGATGGAGAAAAGAAGATCCCAATGTAAATATTCAAAGATATAAAGGTTTAGGAGAAATGAATCCTGACCAACTTTGGGAAACAACAATGAACCCTGAAACCCGTTCAATAATGAAGGTTGCATTGGACGATATAATTACTGCTGATGAAGTATTCAGTACTTTCATGGGAGACAAAGTTGAACCTAGAAAAGAATATATTCATCTTCATGCAAAAGATGTTACGAATTTAGATTTCTAAAATATAAAATAATTATAAATATTAACCTAGAACCTATATCATTATTGAGACTTACTCTTAGAGATGATATAGGTTTTTATTTTAATGTTTCACGTGAAACATTTACCCTAAATTGAAAGTTGGTGATATACATGCATAAAAGTACTGAAAAAGTATTTGAATCAGTTATCGAAAAGGTTTCTTCTATTACTGAAGTAAAATCAATAGGGATAAGTGGAGCAAAAAGTCAGCTTCCTGCTGCAGGTGAGGGAGATATAGATTTTTTTATATATTGTGATGAAATACCAGATATTGAAAAGAGAAAGAAAATTCTATCCAATTTAGACACCGAAATCTGTAATATAAAAATGAATATATTTGAGGGAGGACATTGGGGTACTGGAGATTTTATTGAAATTAATGGTGTAGAAACCTGGTTAATGTTTTTCAAAATTACTGATGTCATAAGAAATATTGATGAAATTTTGAGTGGAAAATATCCCGACAAAATAGATAATTACTATTATCCAATTGGCCGTGTGGGTATGTTAGAAAAAATTACTATATTATATGATAAAAACGAATTTCTCAAAAGTTTAAAAGAAAAATTGAGAATATATCCGGAAGCTCTTTTAAAAAAATTGATTGATTATCACATTGATAAACTTTCTGATATGGAGGATATAGAACGAGCAGTTTATAGAAAAGATGTTTTATTCTATCACTTTGCACTGGACATAGCAATTGATCATTTTTTACAAGCAATTTTTGCTCTCAATAAAACTTATTTTCCTAGTAGAAAAAGATCATTGAGTTTCATTAATATTTTTGAAATTAAACCAAATTACTGTGGAGAAAGAATACTTGATATAATACAACTTGGATCACAGGAATCAAATATGAAAACTTCATATGAGCTTCTTTTGAGTTTGATTAGCGAGTTAATAGAGTTGAGTAAAATGTAAAGAGGTCAGAGAAGCAATTGGTTAAAGAAATAAACTCTTATGAATATTCTTAATTTTTAGTACTTAAAATAGATATTTACATAGAGTTTGTTCGGGAATAGCTGATGCTCACAAAAAATGCGAATTTGCGGAAAACTACAGTGGAGCTAGATTGGAAGTTTACTTCTCAAATAAGATTGGTAAAACAGATATTGTATTCTTTTATGTATTTACTAATATAGTTGATAAAAAAAAGATTCCGTATTAAAATATGACTTATATAAGTCAATGAGCTTTGTACAATTAAGGTAGAGCTTCATGCATAAGTGTATGATGTTTAAAAATGTGTTTTAATGATCTCAATTTAGATTATAATTATTTTTATAAAATAGTTATTAATCAATTAAAAGGCATACAGGAGTTTAATTTTATGATAATTAAATGGTTTCCACGTTCTTGGGTTCAAATTAAAACTGATAAATACATTATCTATTTTGATCCATCTTATATGTCTTCATACTATAAAAATTATAATAGTAAAGTAATTTTTTCTGATGAAGAAGATGATATCCTTCCGGAAATACTTGAAAGCGCAGATCTGATTTTAATATCACATATATACAAGGACCATTGTAAGAAAGAAACAATTGCAAGGCTATCAGACTCAAAAACAACTGTTCTTGCGCCAAAAGAATTTTTATGTTATGAAAGTATTTGTATTAAATTAGTTAAGCCTGATAATAGATATATATTTAAAGATATTAATGTTCTAACAACATACGCTTATAACACAGAGCAG
>JAQSXC010000124.1 GCA_029266335.1 Eubacterium sp.
TAATTAATGAATTACAATATGTAAAGTAAAAATACTTGACAACCTTGTGTTAGTGTTTTAAAATAAGTTGTAAAGCAAAAATACTTTACAGATTAGAGTTGAGTATTTATGGATAAAGTGTATGAAACATCCCTGCTGCTTGACTTTTACGGTCAGCTGCTGACAGACAGGCAATATGAAATACTGGATCTTCATTATAACAATGATTATACCTTGTCTGAGATAGCAGAGCAGCTGAATATCAGCAGACAGGGCGTATTTGATAATGAAAAACGCGGCAGGGCGCTGCTGAATGAATATGAGAACAAACTGGGTTTGCTTAGTAAATTTTCGCAGCAAAAGCAAAAGGCTGAGCAAGTACAAAAATTATTTGAAAAAATTGAGATAAACGGGCTCAGCCAGCACAACAAGGAAATCGTTGAACAGGTTATGAATGAGATGGCTGAGCTTGTAAACAGCATATAGAGCCGGTGTCGGACTACGTGGGACATCAGCTGGATGGAATTGGAGGTTTTAACATGTCAGTTTTTGAGGGTTTGTCAGGAAAGCTCCAAGAAACAATAAAAAAGATCCGTGGTCAAGGCAGAGTAACTGAAAAAGATGTAAAAGATATGATGAGGGAAATCAAGCTTGCTCTGCTTGAGGCTGACGTTAATTTTAAGGTCGTTAAGGATTTTATAAGCAAGGTGTCCGAAAGGTGTGTAGGTTCAGAAGTTTTGGAGAGTCTTACTCCGGGACAGCAGGTTGTAAAGATTGTTCATGAAGAGCTTATTGAGCTCCTGGGAAGGGAACAAAGCAAGGTGACTTTTGCACCAAAGCCGCCAACAGTAATTATGCTGGTTGGACTTCAGGGTGCCGGTAAAACAACTACAGCCGGTAAACTGGGATCCTTGCTCAGAAAACAAGGCAAAACTCCGCTGCTGGTTGCATGTGATGTATACAGACCGGCGGCTATAAAACAGCTGCAGGTGGTTGGCGGTCAGCTGAACATACCTGTATTTACCATTGAAAACAGTAAAAACCCGGTTGAGATAGCAAAGGAAGCGGTTAAGTATGCAAATATGAAACAGCACGACCTTGTGATTCTGGATACGGCGGGTAGACTTCATATTAATGAAGAACTTATGGACGAGCTGCTTAACATTAAGAAAACGGTTACTCCCCATGAAATCCTGTTGGTTGTTGATTCAATGACAGGTCAGGATGCCGTAAATGTTTCGGAAAGCTTTAATGAAAAGCTTGGTGTTGACGGTGTTATCCTTACAAAACTTGATGGTGATACAAGAGGTGGAGCTGCTCTGTCAGTTAAACACGTAACAGGTAAACCTATTAAGTTTGCTTGTATTGGTGAAAAGCTCAGTGATATCGAACCGTTTTTCCCTGACAGAATGGCCTCAAGAATTCTTGGTATGGGTGATGTTCTGAGTCTTATTGAAAAGGCGCAGGAAGCCTATGATGAGAAAAAGGCCATTGAGCTTGAAAAGAAAATGCGTACCATGCAGTTTACCCTTGAGGATTTTCTTGAACAGATGCAGCAGATGAAGAAGATGGGTCCCATTGGTGACATTTTGGGAATGCTGCCGGGAGTAGATTCAAAGGCACTGCAGAATGTTGATATTGACGAAAAGAAGATGGCCCGTACTGAAGCTATAATACAGTCCATGACAAAAAAAGAAAGAAATGATCCGAATATTTTGAATGGAAGCCGCAGAAAGAGAATTGCAGCAGGAAGCGGTACCACCATTCAGGAGGTTAACCAGCTGCTCAAGCAATTCGAAGAAATGAAAAAAATGATGAAAATGATGAACGACATGGGCAAACGTGGGAAAAAGGGTGGTTTAGGAAAGTTTAAATTACCTTTTTAATATAGCAAAAATTATCATTTTAAATGATTATAATCCTTTAAAGGAGGTGAAAATAAATGGCAGTAAAGATACGTTTAAAGAGAATAGGTGCTAAGAAGAACCCTTTTTACAGAGTAGTAGTTGCTGATTCAAGATATCCAAGAGATGGTAGATTCATTGAAGAGATAGGTACTTACAATCCTGTTGTTGACCCTGCTCAGGTTAACATTGATTCTGAGAAAGCTCAGAAATGGATAAAGAATGGTGCTCAGCCAACTGATACAGTTAAGTCACTTCTTAAGAAGCAGGGTATAATCGGTTAATCCGGTTATCGGGACAATAATGGAGGTTATTATTAACCTCCAAAAGTACCTTAATTGGTTTGTAGCTTGAAAATGTACTGCGGTATTTGTTGCATTTCAAGACTAAAAAGCCTCAACGGCTTTTAATAGCTATTTGGACACGGGCTGTGAAGCACGTATATGGGGTTTTACTTGAAAGACATAACTTGTGTTGGTCTTACAGGTAAAACTTTGCCAATTAACCTCCTTTATTCGCCTTATAACGGATATAGGAGTGAATAAATTTCATAAATATTATGTGGCTGCTATGCGGCTCAAAGTCATTAGCATGGCTTAGGAGGTTAATAATATGAAGTTATTGCTTGAAAACATTGCAAAAGCTCTTGTGGATTATCCTGATGAAGTTTTTGTAAATGAAATTCAGAATGAAAAATCCATAATTCTTGAGCTCAAGGTAGCCAAGGATGACATGGGTAAAGTAATTGGTAAGCAGGGCAGGATTGCCAAGGCTATCAGAACTGTTGTCAAGGCTGCAGCAGTTAAAGACAACAGAAGAGTGGTTGTAGATATTATACAATAACATAAGAAAAGGGGGGCTTAAGGCCCTTTTCTTAATATCCGGGAAATATGCTTCAGCATTTTGTTCAAATCCGTTAGTCACAGCAATACAGTACATCATTTTGTCTGAGTTTAACCTGTTTGGTTGAACGGACTTAAAATGGAGGTAAATATGGTTGAATATTTGATAGTGGGACAATTGGTAAATACTCATGGAGTTAAAGGGGAAATAAAAGCTACGGCTTTGACCGACGATCCTCAGAGATTTAAAAACCTCAAATGGGTTTATATAGATAAAAGCGGCACACTGGAAAAGTACGATATTACCGGTGTAAAGTTCTTTAAGCAATTTGTAATTCTCAAATTCAAGAATATAGAAAGTATAGAAGCAGCTGAAAAATTAAAGGGTTTCTATATGAAAATAGACAGGGCAGATGCTGTAAAACTGCCAAAGGATAGCTTTTTTATAACGGATATACTTGGAATGAGTGTATATGATGAAAACAGTGTACTCTTAGGTAAACTGATGGACATTATTCAAACAGGCAGTAACGATGTCTATATAGTAAGAAATGATGAAGGAAAAGAAATTCTTATTCCTGCGCTGAAAAGTGTAGTAAAAGAGGTATCCCTTGAAGAAGGTAAAATATCTGTAGTATTGCCGAAAGGATTATTGGATTGATGAAATTTGATGTACTTACGCTTTTCCCTGAAACCTTTGACCTGGTTATGAAAGAAAGTATTATGGGAAGAGCTCAGGAAAAAGGCTTAATAGAGGTAAATGCCATAAATATCAGAGACTATACAAAGGATAAGCACAGAAAAGTTGATGACTATCCCTTCGGCGGAGGCAATGGTATGGTTATGATGTGTCAGCCGGTGTTTGATGCACACAGAGCTCTGACAGAAGGTCTGGAAGTCAAACCAAAGGTCATATATATGAGTCCTCAGGGGCGTGTTCTGACGCAAAAAATGGCTGTCGAACTATCCTGCGAAAAGCATATTATTCTACTTTGCGGCCATTATGAGGGTATTGATGAAAGAATAATTGACGAGCTGGTCGACGAAGAAATTTCTATAGGTGACTATGTTTTAACCGGCGGTGAGCTGCCTGCCATGGTGCTCATTGACTGCATAAGCCGGCTGATTCCGGGAGTGCTATCCAATGAAGGTTCCTTCAGTGAGGAGTCTCACTTCAACGGTCTGCTTGAATATCCCCAGTATACCAGGCCGGCAGAATATGAAGGCAGACCGGTTCCCGAGATACTTTTGTCAGGGCATCATGCCAATATAAGGAAGTGGAGGACACAGCAGTCACTGGAGCGTACAGGCAGAAAGAGGCCGGATTTATATGAAGAATTTCTAAAAAATTCAGATGAGTAAATTATTAAAAGGTCGTGTTGCGGGAACATTTAGACCTTCTTTTGTTATATATCAGAAATATACGGATTCAACATCAGGATAAAAAACCCGGTCGTAAATTTGGAATCTGCGGGCAACAGGAAATAGGAGTAAAATAATAAAAATAGTAATAAAATAAAAGTAATAAAAAAGATAATAGTAATAAAAAAGATAATAGTAATAGAAAAATAAGAGCAATAAAAAAGATAAAATCCATTAAAAAACAAAAGCAATAAAAAAAATAAAATCAATAAAAGTAAAATTCAAATTATTAAAAATCATGTATAATCCTTACAATATATACATAAACTTCAATATATTTCAACAAGCTATTGCGTTAAAAGTTTAAAGTGATGCATTGACAAGCTGATAGAAAGACACTAGAATAAAATTAATAATTTTATGTCAATAAGGGGATAAGTATGAAAAAGAGAAAACTTACTGTATTACTCGCTGGTTGCCTCCTGGTATCGAGTTTAACCGCCTGCGGTGGTGGAGGAAAAGCGAATTCAAATGAAATTAAAATAGGGATCAACTATGAATTGTCAGGTGGTGTTGCATCATACGGACAGAGTTCAGTTGACGGTATCATGCTGGCAATTGATGAGATTAATGCTGCCGGCGGAATAGACGGTAAAAAACTGGTGCCGGTAAAGTATGATAACAAGTCAGAACCTGCTGAAGCAATTACTCTTGCTAATAAGCTTATTTCACAGGATAATGTATTAGCAATACTTGGTCCTGCGACTTCAGGCTCCTTCAAATCAGAGATTTCTGTTGCTGAAAAGAAAAAGGTACCTGTTATAAGCGGTTCTGCTACAGCAGACGATGTTACTGTTGATGCTTCAGGTCTTAAGAATTATGCCTTCCGTATATGTTTTTCAGATTCCTTCCAGGGAACAGGTATGGCAAATTTTGCTTTAAAGGACCTTTCAGCTAAAAAAGCTGTAATTATAAAAGACAGCTCAAGTGATTATGCAAAGGGCCTGGCTGAAAACTTTACAAAAACCTTTACAGCTGCCGGCGGTACTATTGTTGGCGAAGAAGCATATGTTGCCAAGGACAAGGACTTTAACGCTATTTTGACCAAGATAAAAGGACTTGATTTTGATGTTGTTTATCTTCCCGGCTATTATGAAGAAGCAGGTTTAATTATCAAACAGGCTCGTGCCCTTGGAATTGACAAGCCGATTCTTGGAGCTGACGGATTTGATTCTCCTGATTTGGCGAAACTTGCAGGTAATGCAGCGCTTTCCAAAGTATATTTTACAAACCATTATTCTTCACTTGATAAAGATCCTACCGTTACAAAGTTTATTGATGATTTCAAGAAAAAATATAACAAGGAACCGGATGCTTTTAATGCATTGGGATATGACCTTGCAAAGTTCGTTGCTGATGGAATAAAACGCAGCAAGAGCGCTGATAGAGAAGCATTAAAGGAAGCACTTGCTTCAACTAAGGATTTCGTTGGTGTTACCGGTTCCTTCAGTATTGATGAAAATCACAATGCTGTAAAGTCAATCGTTGTAATCGGTCTTGAAAATGGTGCTCAGGCTACGGCAGTAAAGAGATAAGGAATATCTGCCGATAGCACT
This sequence comes from Eubacterium sp., assembly GCA_029266335.1. GTDB lineage: Bacteria > Bacillota > Clostridia > Acetivibrionales > DSM-1351 > Ruminiclostridium. Next base: position 5,704 of record JAQSXC010000124.1, read on the forward strand.
GCAGATGGAGTCAGGTTAAAACTTAATAATTTATCAATACTTCAAAGATTAAAATATTGATCTGTAATTTTACACTTAAGTAGGGGGGATAATGAAAAATATCGCCCTTACTTCTGTGTATGCACCATTTAACCAGTAAAAATGAGGGGGAAGTGAATTGGATAATTTTTTACAACAGGTAATTAACGGAATATCCCTTGGTAGTATTTATGCTTTAATAGCACTGGGTTATACCATGGTATACGGTATAATTAAATTAATAAACTTTGCACATTGTGATGTGTACATGCTTGGTGCATATGTCGGCTACTTCTGCATGACCTCATTAAAGTTAGGTGTTTTTCCGTCCCTGGTTATTGCTATGCTGGTATGTACTGTGATCGGGGTATTAATTGAGAAAATTGCCTATAAGCCTTTGAGAAATGCTACAAGAATTGCCGTTCTTATTACAGCTATCGGTGTTTCCTTATTTATTGAATACGGAACCATGGCTGTTGTAAAGGCAAATGTTCGCGCATATCCTGAATTGACAGGATGGTTGACAAACAGCTACAAAGTGGGGAATATGACAATTACTGCCCAGCAGATATTAATTGTATTCAGCACTATAGTACTTATGGCTATGCTACAGTTTATAGTAAAGAAAACCAGAATAGGTAAGGCTATGAGAGCAGTTTCGCTTGACAAGGACGCTGCAGAATTAATGGGTATTAACGTTAATTCAACTATTTCCTTTACCTTTGCGTTAGGTTCTGCATTGGCAGGAGCTGCCGGAGTACTGGTAGGTATTTATTATAATTCCATAGATCCCTTGATGGGAGTTATTCCCGGGCTTAAGGCCTTCGTTGCTGCAGTATTCGGAGGTATAGGAATAATCCCCGGAGCCATGATCGGCGGTTACTTTATCGGAACAGTCGAAGTTTTTGTTTCAGGTTACGGCAACTCAATGTATAAGGATGCGGTTGTATTTGCAATCCTTATATTGATACTTATAGTAAAGCCTGCCGGACTGCTTGGCAAAAATACCAAGGAGAAGGTGTAAGCATATGAAAAAAATATTAAATAAAAGGGCATTTCATAAATTAGTTACAATACTTATAACGTATTTTGTAATACAGGGTCTTCTCTCAGGCGGCATCATATATGATTATCAGCTGGATACCCTCGCAACCATATGCATAAATATTATACTGGCTGTAAGCCTGAACCTTATTACCGGCTTCACAGGCCAGTTCTCTCTCGGACATGCAGGCTTCATGTCAATAGGTGCCTATGTTTGTGCAATAATAACTACTCGAAACCAAACTATTGCAGGATTTATTATAGGGATCTTTGCAGGGGCGCTGGCAGCAGCTTTGGTTGGAATAATAGTAGGTCTTCCGACGCTGAGGCTCCGGGGTGATTACCTTGCAATTGCCACGTTGGGTATGGCTGAAATTATAAGAATTGTATTCCTGAATTTGAAAATAACAAATGGTGCTGCAGGACTTCAGGGAATTCCTCAATTTGTTAACTGGTTCTGGATGTTTTTATTTGCGGCAGCTACAATTATTATCATAGTCAATTTTCTGAATTCCTCCCATGGAAGGGCATGTATTTCCATACGTGAGGATGAAATAGCTGCAGAATCCATGGGTGTTAATACTACCAAATACAAGCTTATAGCATTTACCATGGGAGCATTCTTTGCAGGTATAGCCGGTGGTTTGTATGCATCATATTTCTACTTCCTGAAACCGGATTTATTCGGCTTTACAAAGTCAATCGACGTTTTGGTTATAGTTGTTCTGGGAGGGCTGGGCAGTGTATCAGGTTCAATAATTGCCGCTATTCTGCTGGCCATTATTTCAACCTGGCTGCAGTCCATACCTGAACTCCGAATGGTAATATATGCACTGCTGCTGGTAATTATCATGCTGTTCAGACCACAGGGCTTAATGGGCTCGAAAGAAATTTCATTATCCATATTTAAAAAGATAGGCTTTAAATCAAAACGCGGAAAGGAGGGGGCATAAATGGCAATTCTTTCAGTTAAGGATATGACAAAGACCTTTGGAGGATTAACTGCTGTTTCCAAAGTGAATATGGAGCTCCAACAGGGAGAACTTGTAGGTCTGATAGGTCCTAACGGTGCCGGAAAAACTACTGCTTTCAACCTCCTTACCGGTGTTTATGAGCCTACTACAGGAACCGTTACCCTGGCAAAAAACGGTGTTTCAAAAGAGATTCAGGGAATGAAGCCCTACACAATATGTAAGGAAGGTATGGCAAGGACCTTTCAGAATATACGGCTTTTTAAAGAGCTTACAGTTCTGGATAACGTACGTATTGCAATGAATCAGAATGTCAGGTACGGTATGCTTTCCTCGCTTTTTCACATGCCGTCCTATTTTAAGGCAGAAAAGGAACTTAAGGAAAAAAGTATTGAACTACTTAAGATATTTCATCTTGAAAATAAGATGGATGAACTGGCTAAAAATTTACCTTACGGTGAACAGCGTCATCTTGAAATTGTCCGCGCTCTGGCAACAGAGCCGGTTTTACTCCTTCTGGATGAACCTGCGGCAGGTATGAATCCGGCCGAGACAGCCCAATTGACAGACTTGATTCAGTCAATCAGAAAACAGTTCAATCTCACAATTCTGCTGATTGAGCATGATATGTCTCTGGTAATGAAGATCTGTGAAAGGATCTATGTACTTGATTACGGACAAATTATAGCAAACGGAACACCGGAGGAAATCAAAACAAATAAGCGGGTTATAGAAGCATACCTGGGAGAGGAGATTGACAATGCTTGAAATTAAGAATCTGGACGTACATTTTGGTGTTATTCATGCATTGAAAGACATATCCTTAACTGTTAATCAAGGTGAAATTGTTACTTTGATAGGCGCAAACGGCGCAGGAAAAACAACAACTCTGCGTACAATTTCAGGCTTGAAGAAGCCCACAAACGGATCAATCCTATTTGAAGGCAGGGATATAACGTCCATATCTCCTCAGGATAGAGTAAAAATGGGTATATGTCAGGTTCCCGAAGGACGAAGGGTATTCTCCACGATGACAGTTCTGGAGAACTTGGAACTGGGTGCTTATTTGAGAAGAGATAAAGCTCAGATAGCCAAGGACCTGAATATGGTATACGAACGTTTTCCTATTCTTGCAAATAGAAAAAAACAGGCCGCAGGAACCCTTTCAGGTGGAGAACAGCAAATGCTGGCAATGGGAAGAGCATTGATGAGCAAACCGAAAATGCTTTTCCTTGATGAACCTTCAATGGGTTTGGCTCCCTTATTTGTAAAGGAAATTTTTGATATAATAAAAAGTATAAACCAGGCAGGTACAACAATCCTTCTGGTTGAGCAGAATGCCAGCATGGCACTGCAGATTGCCCATAGAGCTTATGTAATGGAAACCGGTTCAATTGTGCTGTCAGGCACCGGAACTGAATTGATGCAGAGTGATGAAATAAGAAAGGCGTATTTGGGAGGCTAAAGCATGCTGGGAAGGGTTGTTGGATATTTCCTGACCTTCATACTACTTAGCACAAGTGTTTTTATTACGATCTCATAACGTGCATAAGCACGAAAACAGGAGGAAAATTTATGTTTGTCAAAAACAAAATGACTTCAAATCCTTTTACTATCTCACCGACACAGACCATTCCTGATGCCCAGGAAATTATAAAAAATCATGGTATAAAGCGTCTGCCTGTGGTTGATAATGGAAAGCTTGTGGGAGTAGTATCTAAGGGTGACATTGTAAAAGTTTCACCCTCAAAGGCTACAGCATTAAGCATGGGTGAAATTACTTACCTGCTGGCAAAGACAAAAATCAGCAGCATTATGGCAAAAAATCCGGTTACTGTATCTCCAAATGCACTACTGGAGGAAGCAGCAATACTAATGCGTGATAATGACATAGGCTTCCTTCCCGTTGTAGAAAATGATAAACTGGTGGGCATTATTACTGAAGGAGATATTTTAGATTCCTTTATAGAGCTTTTAGGCTTCAGAGAGCCGGGTACACGAATGACAATAGAAGTGGAGGATGCTCCTGGAATGCTTTCAAAGCTTACAAGCACCTTTGCCAAATTTGATGCAAATATAACTCATGTGGCAGTATACAGCAGCGCCTTCGGAAAAAGCAATGTGGTAGTAGGAACCAATTCCCTCAATACTTCCGAGATTGAGAAATACATTACTGAACAGGGCTGCAAGATAATATATAAGATTCAGAACAAATAAGAAATTATCCTTAAAGCCGGTATTTAGTTAATTTTATAAATTTTTTAATTAGATATTGACAGATAAGTTAGTTGTAGTATAAAATACTAGTAAATTGATAGGAATACTTTACTGACTGGATATCCGGAGGCAATGAACCATACCAAAATGGTATGAGGACATTGCCTCTTTTTTATTATCACAGTACTCCCGAAAAATTGCATTTTCAAATTTTCATAACATAATACACAAAAATAAATTATCTAACGGTGAGGTCAGATTGAAAATGAACAAACTGGATATTGAAAGGTTTATTGAAGGAAATAAAATACATACAATAGAAATAGGCTTTGCTGATATTAACGGGGTATTAAGGGGGAAAAGACTTCCGGCACGATTTTTTCTAAAAAGCTATTTAGAAGGAACAGGAATGGCAAAAGCACCATTTGCATGGGATATACAGTGCGGAGTATATGATGATGTAGAACTTGCCAATTTTGGAAACGGATTTCCGGATATGCTTGTAAAACCGGTGATATCAACGTTAAGAAAAATACCCTGGAGGGATGGAAGTGCCTTTGTGTTTTCTGAAACCCTTTATGAGGATGGAAGCCCGCTGGAAGTTAACCCACGCGAAATATTGAAGAATATTATCAAAAGATATAATGATAGGGGATACAGACCCCTGGTAGGTTCCGAACTGGAATTCTACCTTCTGGACAGCAATAAGAAACCTCTGTTTAATGGAGTACAATGTTATTCGTTATACCGTGGAGCCGAGCTGGAGCATGTAATCGGAGAAATGAGGAACAGCCTAGAGGAATTGGGAATCAACATGGAAGCCTTTCATATTGAATATGGGCCAGCACAAATAGAGGTTATTCCCGAGTATGGTGATGCACTTGAGATGGCGGATAATACTGTTCTTATAAAGAATACAATAAAGGAGATTGCCAGAAAACATGGTCTCTATGCAACATTTATGGCAAAACCCTGGGAACAGGAATCCGGATGCGGATATCACGTCCACCAGAGCCTATGGGATATGGAATTAAAAAGGAACTGTTTTGAGATTGATGAAACTCTGGCGCAGAATTATCTTGCAGGGCTGATCAGAAATTCAAGAGATTTTATGGTACTTGGCTCTCCAAACATAAATTCATATAAGCGGTTCCGGGAAAACAGTTTCGCTCCTGTAAACGTGACCTGGGCCCACGACAACAGAACTGTTTCAACCCGGTCCCTGCTTGGTCTGGGTAAAGGCAGCCGGTTTGAGCACAGAACAGGCTCTGCCGATGCAAATCCGTATTTAATTATTGCAGCAAGCCTTGCAGCCGGATTATATGGAATAGAGAACAAGCTTAAAGTTCCGGAGAATGATCAAAATAAACAGGTGCTTCCCAACACACTTGAAAAAGCCCTTGAATATTTTGAACATAGTGAAGTTGCCAAAGAGTTCTTTGGAGAGAAGTTTGTCAAGCTGTACGTAACGCTGGGAAAGCATGAGGTAGAGCTGTACAATACCGCTGTAACAGACTGGGAGTGGGCGAGATATCTTGAAATAGTTTAGGAAAAGTCAAATAATAACTCCCATTTTTTTAAGGACTTTTTAGAATCAGGTTTTATAATTTAGTTGACTTACATATTTCTTTTAGGATAAAACAATAAAACAATAAGGAGGTTGTGATATGTCTAAAATAGCTAGCAATCTGACAGATTTGATTGGAAACACTCCGCTTCTGGAATTATCAAATTACAGTAAGGTCAATAACCTGCAAGCCCGGTTGATCACCAAGCTGGAATATTTTAATCCGGCCAGCAGTGTCAAGGACAGAATTGGATATGCAATGATTAAGGATGCGGAAGAGAAGGGCCTTATTAATAAGGATACTGTAATTATTGAACCTACAAGCGGTAATACAGGCATAGCTCTGGCGTTTGTTGCAGCAGCCAAAGGCTACAGGCTCATAATAACACTTCCCGAAACTTTCAGTATTGAAAGAAGAAGCCTGTTAAAAGCACTGGGAGCAGAGCTTGTACTTACACCTGGTGCAGATGGTGTACCTGGAGCCATAAGAAAAGCCGAGGAACTGGCAGCTCAGACCCCGAACTCATTTATACCCCAGCAATTTAAAAATCCTGCTAATCCAGAGATTCACAGAAGAACAACCGCTGAAGAAATCTGGAGAGATACAGATGGACAGGTAGATATATTTGTTGGCGGAGTGGGTACAGGAGGAACAATCACAGGTGTGGGTGAAGTATTGAAGCAGAAAAAGCCCGAGGTTAAGATAATTGCTGTGGAACCCTTTGATTCACCGGTTCTTTCAGGGGGTGTAAAAGGTCCTCATAAAATTCAAGGTATAGGTGCCGGCTTCATACCTGATGTTTTGAATAGAGATATCATAGATGAGATATACAAAGTAAAGAATGAGGAAGCCATAGATACTGCAAAAGAACTGGCCAAAATTGAAGGCTTGCTGGTGGGTATTTCATCCGGTGCCGCTGCTTTTGCTGCCGCACAACTGGCTAAAAGACCCGAAAATAAAGGGAAGACAATTGTTGCGCTCCTCCCAGATACAGGTGAAAGATATCTTTCAACAGTTCTGTTTCAAGACCTGTAAAATAATGTGAATATTTA
>JAQSXC010000125.1 GCA_029266335.1 Eubacterium sp.
AGTGTGGAATGTATCGGTTACACCCCCATTTGTCTGGAAAAGGTTAAAGAACAGTTTATATAAATACTTTATGTTGACCGGTGGGTAAAGTTTTGAGATAGCGCTAAAATGGAGCAAAAGGCTGCAAGTGAACACCGTGTTCATTTGCAGCCTTTTATGCATTTGACGGATTAAATGAAATTACTGAATAAAAATAATATATGAAATGAGTGATAAATATGCTTGAGCTGACTATGTATAACGTAATGAAACACTATGTAGAGAACTTCATATTAAATAACGCATGTTTATTGCTTATGAAGGTGATCGGATTGGTATCGTGGGAGCCAATTTTTTTCATATCCCATGACAGATGCTTTATAAACAGGGTTTGCAGCCGTCTTGTGTCTATTGAAGAGCATAAGCTTGTAAACTATGAGGGCAATTATGATTTCTATAAAAATAAAAAAATTGAACGGCTGCAGTCAGTAGAAGAACTGAGCGCCAATCACAAAACAAGGCTGTCAGGGATTCAGCTGCCGGTCAAAAGCAGGAACCGCTGCCGGAAAGTAAAAGAAACAGGCTGGAAGTATCAGGACTGGAAGATAGTATAAGGCAAATGGAAAATGAGATAAAGGAACTGGACCAATTCATGCTGCGGTCCGGCTTGGATCATTTGGAGCTCAATCAGCCATACCCCAGAAGAGAAGAATTGAACCAAAAGCTGGATAGCCTTCTGGAGGAGTGGGTAAGAATAACGGGATAATTAAAAAAGAATCTGAGGAGATTTTTATCCCCTTAAGAAACTCATAATTACAGAATTTAAGCAGTATGGTAAAATGAAATGGTAATAGCTCACTAACAGTCAACAGAGGTAAAAAATCTAATTTAAGGAGAGCCAAGGTTGAAAGAAATGTATAAAAATGAATAAAGGAGGTACCGAGCCCATGCCATTTCTATCATTATGTTTTGTGCGAAATGCTGGGCATGGGCATAATTATGGAAATGAAAAATACACCAGTTTCGACAATAGATGAATACATTCTGCAATTTGATCTGGAGACTCAAAAAATACTTCAGGATATAAGAAAATGTATTAATGAAGGGGCTCCGGAGGCCGAGGAAAAAATAAGCTATCAAATGCCTACTTTTTACCTTAAAGGGAACCTTGTTCATTTTGCAGCTTATAAAAAGCATATCGGTTTTTATCCCGCTCCCAGCGGAATTGAAGCTTTTAAGCAGGAACTGGCAGCGTACAAGGGCGCAAAAGGCTCGGTTCAGTTTCCAATTGACAAGCCCATGCCATTTGATCTGATAAACAGAATAGTCAGATTCAGGGTGGCTGAAAATATTGAACATGCAAATGCTAAGAAAAATAAAAAATAATGAAAATCCGGAAGTGTGAAAAGTAAATACTGAAACACCTTCCAAACAAAAAGACATTTAAAACTAAAATACATTCCAACAAACAAAAATATATTCAAAGCAAAACACATTCAAAACAAATCATAAAAGAACTGAAAAATTTATAGATTTATTATGATAGAATATTTAGGGTGGAGGTTTTATGAATAAAAGTAAAAAAATTATATTATTTCTTATGGGAGTATTACTTTTAATTACCCTCACAGGATGCGTTCCCGGAGATGGTACCTACACAGCTGCAAAACCTGCAGGGTTCTTCTGGGGTATCTGGCATGGCTGGGTGGCACCCATAAGCTTGATTTGGGGACTTTTTGAAAAGAATATCAGGGTATATGAAGTAGCTAATACAGGCTGGTGGTACGATTTTGGTTTCTACATGGCAATAATAAGCGGTTTCGGCGGTTTATCCCTGTTCCGTAAAAAAAGATCGGACAGAAATAATAAGTAAGCTGAAATAATTTTTTAAACATAAAACCTCCAAGGGAAGAACAAGCTTTTGGAGGTTTTATTGTGAAACGAATACCACACTTACTACGTGTTGCCATGACTCTTATAGGATAAAATATTCTATTCATCGATATCCCATATTTCCTTGGATTCTTTGATATAACTGTATTCTATGATATCGTCATCCACAGATTCATTTTCACGATTGAAATATGCTATTGGAATAGCTACCTCCAACGAACCAAATTTATAAAGCTTACCCTTCAGATGAGTTTTTTTCATGTTTTCAAAATTGGGAATAAGTCTTAAACCCAAATTAGTATCACTGCTGTAGGTTGCTCTCCAAAACTCCTCAACGGTAACGTTTGCTTTCAGTTTTACTTTTACATCTATACCTGCTATGACAATCACCCCTGTTCATAGTATTTCAGATTGGATTTTCTTATTTTATCATAATAGGAAAATCGATTGAATTGGTTAAGGTAAAAAATGCAATTTTTGTGCTAGAATTTAAATATAGTGAGAAGTAATTAATGGTAAAGATTATGATTAATTACTTTTTGAAAAAAATATCAAACTAACCGAACCATTTACTCTTTCATTGTGTATATAGGGTGAAAAAGCAAGAAGGGAGTGATATGCACGGCCGAAGGTATAACAAAAGAACGGGCTGAACAGCTTTATAATGAATATTCGGACTTTGTTTACAAGGTGGCGTTGTTTGTTATGAAGTCAAAAGCCGCTGCAGAGGATGTAACCCAGGAAGCCTTTATTCAAGTTTTTAGAAAATATCATATGTATGATCACAACAGGTCTATTGAGCCATGGATATATAAAATTACCATAAATACAGCAAGAAATATTCACAGGAGGCAAAAATGGCTGAGTTTTTTCGGCGACTCTCCCGAACAGGAAAGCAAGGAATTTATCGAAGCGGAATTTTTCAGGGCACAGGAAAAGAAGGAACTGTGGCAGGAGATAAACAAGCTGTCTCACAAGAGCCGGGAGGTTATAGTACTTCACTTTTATATAGGATTAAAGCTTAATGAAATTGCCGGAATACTAAATATTCCGCTGGGGACCTGTAAGTCTAGACTGAATACTGCACTGACAGCATTGAGAAAGAGGTATGCCGATAGTTCGCAAATAGATATAATTCAAGGAGGAGAGCTGAATGGATCAATCTGACAGAAAAATAACCGAAACCATCAAAGAAGCTTTAGATACACAGATGCCCTTTGATGAAATATGGAAGGAAAGTAGAAGGAAAGAAAGTAAACTCAGAGAAAGTAAAAGTTCAAGGAAGAAAAAGCTGGCAGCTTTTCCTCTCATTGCAATAATTACTATTGTGGCATGTCTTACTGTTGGTTTTGCCGCTTATAAACAATTAAACAGAGTGGTGGATAAAACGGATTATCCCTTTGTTGATGATCCGGCAGCAATCGGTAAATGGAAGGTAGTAGATTTTGTTAAGAATACCACTGACTTTACACCTGACAAAAAACAATGGAAAGATGCCCTTTTCCTCAGTGATCTTGCTTTTATAAAGGATGGTAAAATGCTTACCGCTTTTGAAAACAGGCAGCTTGCTTATGCTTCAATTACCTGGACCAGCGGAAAGGTTATAAGTGAGCAGGAAAAAACAGCAAGTGCCTATTACATCAAAGAGATCAGCGGGAAAACCTACATGTTTTATCAATGGAAAAGCGGAGACTATGTATTCCAAGGAATGGAACCCTATTATTATGTCCTTGAGAAAGCAGACAGCTCTGACTATTCGCAGTATAAGCCTGCTGCAATAGAAGATAAAATAGATTATCCATTTGAAAATAACCCACAGATGCCGGGAAGCTGGGAGAGTATTGACTTTGTAAAGGAAATTGATCAGTTTAAGCCAGATACAAAAAGCTGGCTGGATGATTTATATCTGACAAATATTAAAATTAAGGACAATGGTAAGCTCAGTTTAACAACTACTAAAGGTGAATACTCGGGAGATGCTAATTTCTGGACGAAGGACCTGATTATCAGCAAGCCGGATAAGACTGCAAGCAAATGTACGATAAAGGAAATAGATGGCAGTACTTACATGTTCTATGAATGGAAAAGCGGGGATTATTCCTATAGAGGAATGAAACCGTACTATTATGTACTGAAAAAGGTTGATTAGGCAGGGAAGGCAATTAAACTTGCTATAATTTAAACTGCCATATGAAGGCACCATAAGAACATTAATATGAAAAGCTTGGAAAGAAGACTTCAGCAGGTGAAACAATCCCTGCTGAAGTTTTTTTATTAATACTTTGCAAATTAAGCACGGTATTGCTGGGGAGTCTGCCCGGTATATTTTTTAAAGGAATAGCTGAAATAATGAGGATTTTCATACCCGAGCTTTTCAGCTATCTCCAGGATTTTCATTTTGGTATCTTTCAGCATATTTTTTGCAGCGTCCATTTTAACCTTAATGAGATACTCATTGATTGTTATGCCTGTTTCCTTCTTAAAGACCGAACAAATATAGTTGGGAGACATATATACCTCGTTTGCGATATCGGAGAGAGTAATGTTTTCCATATATCTTTTTTCAGCCAGTACTTTTATCTGACTTACCAGAATGCCGTGTTTCAGATAATATTTGCTTTTATAATACCTGCAGACATGCTCCAGCATCTGATTCACAGTCTGCTTCATTTCAAATACCGTTTCTGATTTTAGTACTGTTTGAACCGAGTTCAGATAGTGCGGAAAGATATCCTGGACTTCGGTCTCTGTCTTGAATGTTTCCTGATAAACATTTATGATGAGTTCAATACAAACTCCCCTTATATATTCCTCTGTAAACAGTTTGACTTCAGTTAAAAATGAAAAATATTTTTCAACGGTATCTAACAGTTTTTCTGTATCGCCAAGCTTGATCTGTGAGAGAATTTCCTTCTGCATCAGATTTAGGTTGGTGTATACATTAAAATCACTCATCTGGCTAAGTATTCTGGTATTACTGATATCACCTATGTGTATTATAGAGTTTTTTCCGGTATAAAACTTGTAATTCAGTGCATTAAGGGCATTATTGTAGGAGTCTCCCAGGGCATCCATACTGGAAACCGCATTTCCTACCCCTATGGAAAGTGTTATATTATTAAAATCCAAAAGCAGCTCCTGTATTTCATCAAATATAAGAGCCAGCTTTTCTTCACTTAAAAATTTCCTGTTGAATATTATTACAAACTGGTTATCATTGGTGTATACGCTTACTCCGGCCTGATGATTGACCAGTGCTTCCTCGATTATGTTCTTTACTGAAAAATTCAAAAACTGTTTATAGCTTTCGGCCTTATCTTTTACCCGCTTATTATAGTCATCAATTTCTGCGACTGCAATCAGGAGATTCTCATTGACGTTTAGAGGAAGCTGGAAGAATTCCAGCTTTTCTGCTATCAGATTCTGATCATTAATAATACCTAAAACAAGATTGTTTAAAAACCTGTCCTTCATCAGATACATATTTTCTTCCAGCTGGAGCTTTAGCCTGTAGTACACTTCTTCGCGGTTCTGCTCCATATCAATACTGTTTCTTATCTTTTTGAGGACTTCTATAATCTCCTTAATCTGAATAGGCTTTAAAATATATCCTGCAGCGTTTATTGAAAGTGCTGTTTTAGCATAGGTGAAATCCTGAATACCGCTTATCAGAACAATTTTAGTTTTAATATCCAATTCCTGCAGACTTATAGCTACTTCAAGTCCGTTTAAAAAAGGCATTTTGATATCGGTAAAAAGGATATCGGGCTTAAGTTCTATACACATATTTAAAGCCTGCTTGCCGTTTTCAGCCTGTCCGATAACTTCCATACCTAATTCTCTCCATGGAACGATCTCAAAAAGAGTTTCTCTTACAAGAAAATCATCATCAGCCAATAGAACTGTTATCATTTGTTGTTCCTCCCGAATATCTGGTACAGGGGACTGTAACTTCAGCAGTTATCCCGTATTCCGGATTTTTGTAATAGCGAAGGCCATAGCCCGCACCATAAGTAGTTTTGATTCTTTCATGCACATTAAATATTCCAATGGATTCATTCTGAACATCCTCCGAATTCAATAGTGAATTCAGTTTTTCAACATCTCCGCCCTCACCGTTATCTTCTACACTTAATACAATATTATCATTTTCTATACGTCCGGATATATTCAGCAGCCATTCACGGTTTGAAGGTTGAAAACCGTGTATTATGGAATTTTCAGCCAGTGGTTGAAGGACTAATTTGACGATCTGGTATTTTCTTATGGTTTGAGGAATATTTATTGTGTATTTCAACTTTTGTTTAAACCTCATATTCTGTATTTCCATATAGCTTTCCATATGCCTTATCTCTTCTTCGACAGTGATAAGGGATTTTCCCTTGCATAAGCCATAACGGAAAAAATTCGAAAGGGAGGATATCATATCGCTGATAACTGGTACATTATACTTAACTGCATAAAGATTGATGGAATCCAGGGTGTTATATAAAAAGTGAGGATTTATCTGCGATTGCAGTGCCCGGAGTTCTGCATCCTTTGCCTTCAACTCTGCTTTCTGTTTATTTGATTCACTGGTGTAGAGCTGATTTATAAGCTGTTTGATCTGATCCATCATTAGCTTGTACTGCCCTATTAAATAGCCGAATTCATCTTTCTTTTTATATTCCAGTTTGATTTCAAAATTATGATCCTTGACGGTTGCCATGGATTTTACCAGCTTTATTATGGGTTTTGAAATACTTTTTGACAGTGCAAAGGCGGTGAGCAATGCAACCACCATGCATAACGATAAAAGGAGAATCACTATATGATTGAGATTATTCTGATCTGCATTTATTTCATCTACATTTGTAAAGCTGATTATTTTCCAGTTCAGAGAATGCATTTTACTGGTGGAAATTACGGTGGGTTTGCCATTCACGGAATCTCTTCTGGTTGTATCCGAGGTATCGAAAAGCGGGTCCAGTTTTTTATCGGATATTTTGGACTTGAGATAATTTAAAGACTCCTTTGTTGAAGAATCGCTTTTTAAAATAACCGAATCATTTTCATCCAGTATATATATTTCTGTACCAAGAGAGGCCTTGTAGGAGGATAAAAGTGAATTGAAATATTTCTTGTCCATATCGATTGTGAGAAGTGCTGCGTATACAACCCTGTCTGCATTTTTCAAATCATACAGCCTGCGTGCCACGGTAATCTCATCTGACTGTTGGTTGTTTATTACCAGCATGTTTTTTTCGTTTAGCTGGCTGAACCACGGAAAATGTTCAGCTTCAGAAATAGTACGCACCTTTGTTGACAAATCGTATTTCGCATAAGCAGGCTTATTAACAAGATATATTTTTGGAACAGCCGAGGAATTGGTAAAAACATGGTAATTGGTAAGGTAGTAACTATCCAGAGCACGGTCAAGCGTTACTATTTCTCTGATATTGGTAGTCATATCATGTGTAGAATCCGAGCTTAGTACATTCTTGATATCGGGGTTGATTGATATAAGGGTTGTCAATTCATTTATAAATTCCAGCCTTTGTTCAACTATCAGGCGGGCTGAATCTATATTGCGTTCAATAAGGTTATCCATTTTTTTATTGATTATGCTTGTGGAACGTACATATACAATTGAGGTAATAATCAACGTAGGCACTAAAATTGATGCCAGAAAGTATATTACAAGTTTTGTCCTGATACTTATATTCATTGTTATTCTCCTTTGAACGGTATATCCTTGTTAATAATGTATTATACAGGCCTTTGGGGCTCCCTTCAAGGTTAAGATATTACTATGAAAAGTTATAAATCATAATATTTTATACCTTATGTTTTAAATCATAATATTTTGTACCAACACAAATAACTTTTTGTATTTCAAACTTTCTAATGTCTGTTAAGCTATTAATATGAAGTTTGCGAATACATGACAGGAAGCAATGCAAAGGGCCCATGCATTTGTATTCGTTTACTTTTCAGTATGTCGGGAATATTAGATGATTATTAGTAGACATAAAAACCGACTTTGATTTAAATTTTAATCTAATCAATTAATTTTCAGGAGGTAGATATCAGTGAGAGTAAAATTGATAAAAGGTCTGGGAGTGGTACTTTCTTTGGCATTGACAGCAAGTGTGTTTTCTGCATGTGGTTCAACAGAAAAAGCTGAGAGTACACAAAGTGAAAATTCTCCGGATGCCAGTGTAAAGATGGAAACTGTCCGGGTATGGTCAAATGATAACCAGTACCAGCCTATTATAGATCCAATAGTAACAGAATATAACTCGGGACAGGGTACAAAAGACGGAATAAATATAGAATACAAGATATTCGGCGGAGATTATAACGATGTTTTAAAGGTGGCACTGGCTGCCGATCAGGGTCCGGAAATATACAAATTTGTCGGAACAGTTAAAGAACCCTTTATCAAATCAAAATGGATGCTGCCAATAGATGATTTGCCTGGAGGTCCCGAATTCCTGAAAAAATACGAGAACATACTTATTAAAGGTTATACCACCTTTGATGGTAAAACCTATAGTATACCTTTCAAGGTTTTAAACACCAAATTCATATATAATAAGACCTTGTTTGATAAATCAGGCTTTACTGCCCCTCCGGAAACCTGGGATGATGTAGTGGCCTATGCGAAGAAGATTACAGAAGACAACAAGGGTGAGGCATACGGCTATGGTATACATTTAAAGGATACTGCCTCCTCTGGTAAGTGGTATTTTGCCACACAGTTTGCGGCCTCAGTAGGACATATGGGCTATGATTTCAAAGATGGCAAATTTAAATTTTCTGACTTCTCAGGGAATATCAAGAAAATACTCCAGATGAAAGAAGACGGCAGTATATTCCCCGGTTCCGAGGGTATGGGCCTGGATGAATGTGTTGCACAGTTTGCAGCCGGCAGAATAGCTATGATGCCCGGAGTAGGCTGGGATGTTAACGGTATAGCTAAATTGGGCTATAAGTTTGAGATGGGGGTATGCGATACACCTGTATTGAATAAGGATAAGAAGTTCAAATCCTATGCCCAAATTGCAGATGCGCTGTGTATTGGTCCAAGCGCAGCCAATATGCCTGATAAAGCTATGAAAGTATATGAACTTGTTCAGAGTGATGATATTCAATTGGCAATTCAGGAACAGGAAGTGGATTTTATGGCAAGAGAAGAAATCCAGAAAAAATCTTCCGGCAATTTCAAGAAGGTAGGAACAAAAGAGTTTGCCGATACCAGCAGATCATATTTTACACTTACTCCTCCTGACGGTGGTATAACAGTTGAAGGACAACCTTATCAAAACACTATTATATATCTTGTAGCCAGCACCGGTGCGGAAATTGATAAAGTCCTGGCCGATCTCGACAATCGCTACAACAGTGCTCTGGATAAAGCAATTAAAGATGGTTTCGATATGAAACTGTATATCGATAATACCTGGGACACAAGCTTGAAATAGTTAATTTAATTTAAGGCAGGGGGAAAAATCCCCCGAAGGAGTCCGACCGACTCCTTGAGACAAAGGCATTTGCATAAACAAATGCCTTTGTTATAAAAAATAAGGAGACAAACACATGGAACATATTAATAAATCAGCAGCCTTTGGCTCCTTTGGCGGATACAGACAGGGTATAAAAAAAGATAATATTCAGGCTGTACTGATGCTTTTGCCGATGTTGGCAGGCTTCGTTCTATTCACCATTTATCCCATGCTATGGCTGATACGTTGGTCCGGATTTGATTATGACGGTATGACTACAGCCAAATTTATCGGAATAGATAATTTTGTAAGAGCATTTACCCGGGACAGCCATTACTGGGAATCATTGCTGAACACCTTCTACATTGTTGCAATAAAACTTGCAATTGAAATTCCCTTCGCTTTGTTTCTGGCAGTAGTGCTCAACAGTACTAAGAAAATAAATTCATTTTTCAGAACAATCTTTTTTATGCCTGCTATTGTAAGCAGCGCGATTGTAGGACTCGTATTCTTTCTAATGTTTGAGCCTTTCAGAGGTTCGGTAAACTATCTTCTTAAGGCTTTCGGCATCATCCACCAGAATATTAACTGGTTTGGAACACAATGGCTTGCAAACTGGGTTATAATCCTTGCAAGCATATGGAGAAGTTTTGGAACCAACATGATTTTTTTCATAATGGGTCTCCAGAATGTACCTCAGGAAATTTATGAATGTGCAGATATAGATGGGGCGGGAGTGTGGAAGAAATTCACAAAGATCACTCTTCCAATGCTTGCACCCGTAATGAGAGTAGTGTTGATGCTGGCCCTGGTCAACAGCATGAAAATGTCCGATCTGGTCCTGGTACTGACAAATGGACAGCCGGGAGGAAAAACCGAGGTGGTCATGTCCTATACTTTCAAGTACTTCTTTTCATACGGTGCGGCAGACTCAATAAGCCAATACGGCTATGCGGCTTCTCTGGCAGTTATTACAGCTATTATTCTGGGAATAATTACAGGAATATATTTCAAAGCTACTAAGAAGTCAAGCGACTTATACTAGGGGGAATGACAATGAAAACCAAAAACTTACTTTTATCCATACCGGTTTACCTGCTTCTCACCTTTTTTGCCGTTATTATAATATTCCCTATATTCTATATAATACTGTCCTCCTTCAAATCAACAGCTGATATATTGACCTCAACTACATTTTTCCCGACCTCCATAAGCTTTGACAATTACGTAAGGGCATGGAAGCTGTCCAATTTTCAGACTTATATGTGGAACAGCATATTCATGTGCAGCTTTATTGTGGTTGGAACTATTATCACTTCCATTACGTCGGGATATGTGTTTTCAAGAAGCAGCTTCCGCGGAAAAAACCTGATACTGCTTATTATAACCTCTTCAATGTTTATTTCGGCAGGAAGTCTTTACCTGTTCCCGCAGTTGAAGATAGCCAAGCTTCTTCATATTAATACTTCACTATGGGGTGTAATAATAATATACATCTTTGGTATAAACGTTACTAATCTGTATATTTCAAAAGGCTTTATTGATTCCATTCCAAAAGAAATAGATGAAGCAGCCAGAGTTGACGGGTGCAGCTTCTTCAGAATTTTTTACAACATCATTTTCCCGCTTACAAAACCACTGATAGCAACAGTGGGTCTGCTGTCCTTCATGAATTCCTGGAATGACTATCTTCTGCCTATGGTATTTACTTTGGGTAACCCGAAAAGCCAGCCTTTAGTGGTGGGGATCATTTCGATGAAAAGCAGCGGTGAGACTATTTCCTCATGGGATCTGATGATGGCGGGAACAACAATGGCAGTAGTGCCTATGCTGATAGTCTTCATATGCCTTAATAAATATTTTGTGGCCGGTCTTACCAGCGGTGCGGTAAAAGGATAAATACAGCAGTAAATAACTGAAATTATTTATTGCTGCAGAAAAAGATATACGGAAATTATTAAAAATAGAGGAGCTGATTTTATGTCTAAATTAATTACAGGAGTTTTACCGGCTTTGATTACGCCAATGGATGAGCATGGAAATATATTGGTTGATTCTGCAAAATTGCTCATTGACTGGTATGGGAAGGAGAAGGCGGATGGCCTTTACATGCTGGGGTGGACAGGAGAAGGTATGTATCTGTCTGTACAGCAGAGAAAAACCTGGGCAGAGGCTGTATTAAAGGCCAATAACAACAGGATGCCCATATTTGTACATGTAGGCTACAACGAGAATCTGGATGATTCTGTGGAGCTGGCGCGGCATGCCGAGGAGCATGGAGCATATGCCGTAGCTTCTGTAGGTATTTCACCTGCTTCTACACTGGCAGAGAATGTGGCATATTTTAAACGGATTTCGGAAGCGGCACCAAAAACTCCCTTTTATATATACTGGACATCAAACGGGGAGAGTCTGACAGGAGGAGAAAGGGTAGATCCTGATGAACTTCTGGAGGCTATGAAGGCAGTACCTACCTTCAAAGGAATAAAATTTACCGATAACAACTTCTATATACTTGAAAGATTTAAAAAATATAATCCCGATATAAATATACTTACCGGAGCCGACAATCTGGTAATATGTTCAGACATAATGGGTGCAGACGGTAATATCGGAGCGCTGCAGGCAATAACCTGCTATGATATGAAAGTACTTCTTCAAAAAAATAAAGAAGGAAGATACAAAGAAGCCAGAGAGATACAATACCGGACAAATGAAATAGCCGAAGCCTATTCAGTGAGAAATATCGGCACAATTCCGGGGATAAAAATAGTAATGGAACGAATTTACGGCATACCGGCTGGGTATTGTTCCGCTTCCAGCCCATATCTTCCGAAACTGACTGATGAGGCTTTGATTGAAAGCTATTTGAAGGTATACAGGGAAAACATCGTTAAAAGGCAGTAATGTACTTAAGAGTAAGTAATTAAGCTGATGCGGAAAGTTAAAAGGATTGCTGTAAGAGTTCAAGGCTCTTACAGCTTTTTCATGGGGTTGGTTTAACGCTGTTTTTAAGCAATAAAGCTAAAAAAACTTAAATTAATGAATTTAGAGCCCGGTTGGATATCCAATCGGGCTCTTTCTAATGCGCTTAATTATTTTATTAAAATGAATTGACCGGATTGGTCAACGGTAATATAATGATTCCATTGACTGATTCGGTCAATGGAATCATAAATGGTAATAGGAAGGGAGGCAGTATTATTTATTCAAATTTCTTAAAGCTTGACATGGAAAAGCGCCAGAGAATTCTTAACGCTGCAATGAAGGAATTTGCACAGCAGGGCTATAAGAATGCTTCTACTGATAATATTGTAAAAGAGGCAGCTATTTCAAAAGGTGCATTGTTTCATTATTTTAAAAATAAAAAGGGATTATTTCTTTACCTTTACAATTATGCGCTTGACATTATGAAAAATGAAATCCTTATGAAAATAGATTTAAATGAGAAGGATGTCTTTAAAAGGCGAAGGGGTTCAATTCTTAATAAAATAGAAATCTGTAAGATACATCCTGAAATATATGATTTTCTTACAACAGCGTACCTGGACGATGCAAGTGATATAAAAAATGATATCCAGAGCACAAACAATAAGCTGATGGCTTATGGGAAAAGCATACTGTATGAGGGACTGGATACGTCAATGTTCCGGGAGGGTGTTGAGGTATGCAGGGCTGTTGAAATAATAAACTGGACCGACGAAGGTTTTTCAAAAAAAATTACGGCACAGATAAAATATAAGCTGCTGGATCAGCAGGATTATGATGAGATGTTAAAGGAATGGGATATTTACATGGATATCTTAAAAAAGAGCTTTTATAAATAGCTTCAAAAGGACGTTTCACGTTCTATCATCAGTGTAAATGACTCCTGCCTCAATAGGAGGCGTATTTGATAAATTTATATGGGAGGGTCCATAAATGAGCGTAATTGAAATTAAAAACCTTACAAAAACCTATGGTAAAGCGAGAGGTATTACCGATGTGAGCTTTAATGTTGAAGAAGGGGAAGTGTTTGGTTTTATCGGTCCCAATGGCGCCGGTAAGTCCACTACCATCAGAACTATATTATCGTTGATATATCCTACCGGAGGAAGTGCAAAAATATTTGGCATGGACTGTATAAAAAATGCTCCTGAAATAGCCAGAGAGATAGGTTATCTGCCCTCGGAAGTGTTTTATTATGACAAAATGAAGGTTATGGATGTGTTGAAGTATTCAGCAAGCTTTTATAAGAAGGATTGCAGCAAAAGGATCAGGGATCTGGCAGAAATAATGGACCTGGATCTGAAAAAAAGAGTTGACGATCTATCCTTCGGAAATAAGAAAAAGGTTGGCATTGTGCAGGCGCTGCTGCATGAGCCCAGGCTTATAATCCTCGACGAGCCCACCAGCGGGCTTGATCCTCTGATGCAGCAAAAGTTTTTTGACTTGTTGGAGGAAGAAAATAAAAAGGGTTCTGCTATTTTGATGTCCTCCCATGTGCTCAGTGAGGTTCAGAGAATGTGTACCCGTGTTGCAATCATAAAGGAAGGAAAAATAATCAAGCTTGAAAAGATGAGCAATCTCACTGAAAACAACTACAAGAAGTTCAAGCTTGAATTAAGGACTTCTATTGACCGGAGCATCTTCAATATACCCGGCGTAAGCAACCTGGAATTGAAAGGCGGTGTACTGAGCTTCCTGTTCAAAGGAAATGTCAATAATATTTTGAGTAAAATTACCGAAGTGGAACTTAAAAATATTTGGATAGAGGAACCCAGCCTTGAGGAAATCTTTATGCATTACTATGAAAAGGAGGCCTGATGGTATGAATATATTCCTTCATGAATTAAAAGCCTATCGCAGGTCGATTATCATCTGGGCCTGCTCCATGGCCGCATTGGCTGTAATGTATATTTTTATTTTTTCAGGTTTGGGTGGTGATATTAAAGAGTTTCAGGATGTGATCAACAGTCTGCCCGATGTTGTGAAGAAACTGCTCAGCGTATATGTAGACACTCTTTCCTCACTTGAAGGGTTTTACTCCTTTGTATTTGTATACGTAGTACTGTGTGGAGCAATTCAGGCAATGAACCTGGGAGTGTCAATAATATCAAAAGAGATACGTGAAAAAACAGCTGATTTTCTTTTAACCAAGCCTGTAAGCCGTGTAACCGTTTTGAATGCAAAGATATCTGCTGCGTTGGTTTTGCTGGTTATAACCAATCTGATCTATCTGGCTATTACAATACCGGCTTCGCTGACTGTAGAAAGTAAGTTCAGTATGAAGGCATTTTTGATGATTTCCATTACACTTTTATTTGTACAGATAATTTTTGCGGCTCTTGGAATTATAGTTGCTGTTTTGGCAGGTAAAATCAGGTCTGTTATAGCAGTTTCACTTAGTACGGTTTTCGGATTTTTCATATTAAATATGTTCGGGTCAATAATCGGTGAAAAAGCTGTAAGATATATAACTCCTTTCAAATTTTTTGATTATGGCTATATAGTGAAAAATACATCCTATGAAGCACCATATATCATTGTTGGAGCAATATTCGTTATTGCGGCAATTGCCGCCAGCTATCTGGTTTATACAAAAAAGGACATACATGCAGTTTAAGTTTAATTTTGTCAGGGAGGACTACCTATGAATATTTTTATAAGAGAAATGAAAGCTCACCGTAAATCTCTTATAGCATGGAGCCTTGGAATGCTTTTTATGATTGCGGCCAGTATGGGTAAATTTACTTCTTATTCTGGCTCAGGGCAATCATTAAATGATATACTGGGTAAAATGCCTAAAACCCTCAAAGCAATACTGGGCTTTGGAACTCTTGATGTAACAAAGGCCAGTGGTTTTTACGGGATGATGTTTCTATACCTGCTCATAATGGTTACAATACATGCAGCCATGCTGGGAGCAAATATTATTGCCAAGGAGGAGAGGGATAAAACCACAGAATTCCTGATGGTGAAGCCGGTATCAAGAACGGCGGTAATCACCTCCAAGCTGCTTGCAGCTCTGGTAAATGTGGTGGTATTGAATCTGGTAACACTGGTTTTATCAATTGCCATTGTGGGGCAGTATGCCAAAGGGGAGCAAATTGCCGGAGATATATCAATATTGATGGTTGGAATGTTTGTAGCACAGCTGCTGTTTTTATTTATCGGAACAGGAATAGCTGCTGTCAGTAAGAACCCAAAAGTCTCAGCTTCTATTGCAACAACAGTGCTTTTAGTAACCTTTATATTTTCAGTTCTGGTTGATATGACCGATAAATTGACAGTACTGAAATATATTACTCCCTTTAAGTATTTTGAAGCTCAGCATCTCATGGAAAACGGGCTTGAGCCTGTATTTACCATATTATCACTTTTAATAATAACAGTAATGGTATGTGTAACTTATACTTTCTATAAAAAGAGGGATCTTAAGGTTTAACTCAAATGCTATAAGCAGAAGAATTTTAATATTTAAAGCTTATGCAAAAATACCGGTTGTTTAAGGATGCCTGTTAGACTACACAGGGTTCTTTAAACAGCCGGCTTTTTTATTGGACAATAAAAAATTATTTTGTCCTTTGTTGAGAAATCCCTGATTACAAATTTGCGGGGTTATAAGATTACTCGTTCACTGCCTGAAAACCGAAATGGCACCAAAGGCTACCTTGGGCAGCCATGCACCTGGTTGAGGCATAGGTGTCCAAAAGGTCACCATGGACATTTATAACCTCGTTATAGTAAAATTGGAAGTGATGTAAATTTTAGCTAAGGGAGAAGGAAATGCAAAATTCAATGGACGAATTAAGTCAGAGAATGTCACTGCTGTCGGACGAAAGCCTCAGGGAAATAGCAGAGGGAAGTAGAGAAGATTATGAGGAATATGCAGTTGATCTGGCCAGAAAAGAACTGGAAAGCAGACAAATCCTTAAATCTCCGGTATTAAGCACTTTTAAGGATTTAATACTTAGTGTTTCATTTGATGAAGCTAAAGAAGACATAATTCTAAAATTCCCGGAAAAAATGCCTCATATTGATGCTTTGAGGGAAGTATTCGATACATTGCATGCTACGCAGACTTCCGGACATAATTCTGATTTCCTGCATATTAAGACCGATGAAACTTCAAGTATTGCATTGGGGGAGGATGCCCAAACAGGTGAAAGATATGGAGT
>JAQSXC010000338.1 GCA_029266335.1 Eubacterium sp.
CTAAGATATTGAACTGAAGTGTCCAGCAGTGTATCCTGAGCTCCATGCCCATTGAAGGTTGAAACCTCCACAATCACCATCCACATCAAGTATTTCACCCGTTAAATACAAGCCTTTTACCTTGACTGACTCAAGAGTATTAGGATTGATCTCTGTCATATCAACACCACCGGCAGTTGTTTGTGCCTGTTGCCATGTGTTGTGACCTGTAACTTCAAATTTCCACTCTTTTAAAATATCTATAATTTTATATATTTCTTTCTTGTTTAATTTACCGCAAATTTTATTTAAGTCTTCAAAACCCGCTTCAATAAGAATGACTGTAATCAGTTTTTTATTTATAAACCCGATCAGACCATCTTCAATACTTTTATAACCAATTTTATTAAAGCGAACACTTAATAAATCATATAATTCAGTTTTTGTTAAATCAGGGAACATATCTACTGAAACATAGACCTTTAAACCTTTATTAAATTCTTCAATAACATTTCTGCTTATTTGCAATATTGGGGGTCCTGATATTCCATAATCAGTAAAAAGAATTTCTCCTTCATCTTCTCTGATGATTTTTTTATCAGTTAATCCTTTTACAACTCCGTCAAATCTTATACCGGTTATTCTTTTAAAATATTTTCCTTTAAGCTTTAACTGCACCAGCGCAGGAAATGGTTCTATTATTTTGTGTCCGAAAGATTTTGCTAGAGCATAACCACTTCCGTCTGTTCCGAGTTGCGGACTCGCTTTTCCTCCTGTTGACAAGATTACTTTATCAGCAACACAAATAGTATCCTTACTTATAATACTGAACTTATCTTTATTTTTTCTTAATTCAATAACTTCAAAGTCTGTTACTTCTTGAATTTTTAACCTCTCAGCTTCATACCTCAGCACATCCAGCACACTTGAAGCTTGTAGTGAGCTTGGATAAACCTTACCAAGCTCTCCTACATATGGATTTATACCTAGATTCTCAAAAAAGTTCAATGTTTTATTCAAGTCAAAAAAGTTTAAAATATTTTCAACACTCTTTATATTTTTTCCATGATATCGATCAATTGACATGTTCATATTTGTGTAATTGCATCTGCCGTTACCGGTTGCCAATATTTTTTTCCCAACCTTATTCAATTTTTCATATATTGTAACCTCAGCACCTTTACGAGCTGCAGCTATGGCAGCCATTAATCCGGATGCTCCTCCACCGATAACAGCAATTTTCATGATATCAATCCTTTATATTAAATGGTTTAAATGTCTTTATTATTTGTTCTGCAACCTTCAGCCCGTCAATAGATGCTGACATAATCCCGCCTGCATAGCCAGAGCCTTCGCCGCACGGATAAACTCCTTTTATATTGCTTTGGAAATCATCTTCATCTCTTGTAATTCTAAGAGGAGATGAAGTCCTTGTTTCAACACCTGTAAGAACAGCATCATCTCTGTCAAAGTTTTCAAGCCATTTTCCGAAGGCTGTTATACCTTCTACAATATTATCACACACATAATCCGGTAGACATTCCCATAAGTTTGCAAATGCAGCTCCCGGCCTATAGGTTGGATAAATCTCTCCAAAGGAGGTTGAAACTTTCTTTTCTTTAAAATCTTTGAATAATTGAACAGGTGCACGGTAATTGCTCCCGCCAAGTTCAAAAGCTTTTTGTTCCAGTTTTCTTTGAAATTCGATTCCTGCCAATGGGTTTTTATCACCGCCGAAATCCTCAGGTACAATTGATACCACCACTGCAGAGTTTGCATTTTCTAAATCTCTTTCATGGAAGCTCATCCCGTTAGTAACAACTCCGCCTTTTTCAGATGCAGATGCAGTTACAATACCTCCTGGACACATGCAGAAAGTGTAGCAACTTCTGCCATTTTTGCATTTATGAACAAACTTATAGTCAGCTGGTCCGAGACCCGGATGTCCAGCCATATCTCCATATTGAGCTTCGCTTATCATTTTTTGAGGATGTTCTATTCTAACTCCCAGTGCAAATGGTTTCGCGATTAATTCAAGCTTGCTTGAAAGCATTTCAAAGGTATCTCTTGCACTGTGCCCAATTGCTAAGACCAAGACATCTGTTTCTATAATGTCGCTTTCTGTCACTATTCTGTAAACACTATTGTCTTTTATATTGATATCAGTCAGGCACTCTTCAAATCTGAAGGTTCCTCCCAAACTTATAATTTTCTTTCTTATGTTCACCAGGCAACCTCTTAAAAGGTCCGTACCAATATGAGGCTTATTAATATATGTAATTTCAGCTGGAGCCCCTGCCTCCACAAATTCCTCCAGAATCTTTTTGCCTCTTTTCGATCTATCCTTTATGAGAGTGTTTAGTTTACCATCAGAAAATGTTCCGGCTCCGCCTTCTCCAAATTGTATGTTAGACCTTTCGTTTAAGGTACCATCCTTCCAAAACTTATCAATATCCTTAACACGCTCCTTGACCTTTTTTCCTCTTTCCAGAATTATAGGATTGTATCCCTTTTCTGCTAAAAGAAGCGCACAAAATAACCCTGCAGGACCACAACCCACTATTACCGGTCTGTTTGTCAGAGGTTTTTCTCCTGTTGCTTCGACTTCATATATAAATGGCTCAACCGCCGAAATATTGTTATTTCTTTTAGATATTTTTATTTCATGATCAAGTTCAACATCTAATGCATATATAAAGAGTATTTCTTCTTTTTTCCTTGCATCT
>JAQSXC010000339.1 GCA_029266335.1 Eubacterium sp.
TTGTTACTACAACATAAACAACACTATTAAACTCCTCGCCAATTTTCATTATAAGCGAATAGTAT
The DNA here is from genome assembly GCA_029266335.1 of Eubacterium sp. Lineage (GTDB taxonomy): Bacteria > Bacillota > Clostridia > Acetivibrionales > DSM-1351 > Ruminiclostridium. The sequence continues at coordinate 66 of JAQSXC010000339.1, forward strand.
AAGCATTATGTGAAGCTTAAGAAATTCCAATTTGCCGAGCAAACGAATTTCCCATTATGTATTTATGTAGCAATTCAGTCTGAATGGAGAGGTGTGGACGTTTTAGGGTTGATAGTGGAATTTTGGGATTGATATTTTCAGTTATTGGTTTCTGTGAGAAAGAGAAATAAAATTCTAATTTAAAGAGTGACCCACAAATAATAAATCAGATGTTGCAAATGGAGATTATTTATATTTTGAATGTTACAGGGAGATAGATATGCAAGTAGGAGATAAAATAATATTCGACAGATATGAATGGCGCATACTTGACATACAAAACAATGCGGCTTTGATTATAACCGAAGATATAGCAGAACTACGCGCCTACTATAAATTGAGTCAAATAGATAATTTTACGTAATTTTTTCCAACCTTTTTTATTAACCAATACACTATATATATGACAGTCAAAAAAATGAAAGCTTTCAAAAGAGGTATCCCAACCCAATGGATAAGATTTTTGCAGACAAAATGATAGAAAAATTTCAAAAAACGTTTTATGGCTTTGCACTTTCAAAGACATATACACTTGAAGAGGCTGAGGAACTAGCATCAAGAATAGTGCTTGAAGCATATGTAACTCTTCTCAAGGTAGATGATATTTGCAATTGGGAAGGTTACTTATATCGTATAGCATATGGTGTATATGCAAGATATGTAAAGGAAATAAAGCGTAATAGCAATCTTACAATTGATGATATGGAAATTACATCAGATGTTGATTTAACAAAAGAGATAATGCAAAGTGAGGAATACAAGCTGTTAAAACGTGAAATTTCATGGCTTAGTAGAACTCAAAGAGAGATTATCTATATGTATTATTTTGAAAACAAAAAGATTTCTTTTATAAGTCGCTCATTAAATCTTCCGGAAGGGACTGTCAAATGGCATCTACATGATGCTAAAAATCTTGTGAAAGAAGGAATGGAAAAGATGAGAAATAGTGGTGAGTTAGGAATAAAACCTATAAGATTTTGTAATATGGGTCATAATGGCTGGGCTGATGATAAGGGAGATACATCAGATTTCTTAAATACAAAATTGCGACAGAATATAGCATATTCAGCATATTTTGCTGCTAAAACAGTAGCTGAGATAGCAGCAGAATTAGGCGTATCTCCAGTATATATTGAGGACGAAGTTGACATTCTTGAAGAATATGGCTTCCTTGATAAGCTTAGTGCAAATAAGTATTTAACAAATATAAAAATTGATAACCTACCACAGAAAGCCCTTGACGAGTTAAATATCATCCAAAAAGAAATTGTAGGAAGAATCTGCGATGAATATGTACCTTTGCTAGAAAGTAAATTTTATGACTATCAAAAACTAGATATATACGTTCCTGATAATGATTTTCGATTTTTATTATGGTCCTTAATAACGATGTCTTTAGGTAATAAACATTGGCTTAACTCTTTCAGTGATTCAAGTCTATTAGATGGTACTCATTATCGAGTAAAAAGGAAAGATGGAGGAGATTATATTGCTCATGCCTCTGTTTATGATGCAGAAAAAGAACTAACTGCTAATGTTCATTATAATGTATGCGGAGATATGACAAGAGATTCGTCGCATTATCCAGTTGCTTCATGGCAGTTTAGTACAGATTATGACTTAAGGGAATTTGGCTGGCGCGATAATTTAACTAGCGATTATGAATACCTTTATCTATTTATGACAGGTAAAATGGATAAAAACGAAGCAACTCTTGAAAAATTCCGAAGACTTTATAAAAGAGGCCTGTTAATAAATAAAAATGGAAATGATACAATTAATGTCGTTGTGGTAAAAGTTTGTATAGATGAGAATAATAAAGTTAATGGATGGAGCAATGATGTTCATAAATTGTTACCAGCTTATCCAGATAGTATGATTTGTTATATAAAAGAAAAGATTCACATTATGTACGAAATTGAAAAGAGGTATTATCCGAAACATATGCACAAACTTGTAGAGTATTATTCATGTATGAATATCAACAAAATTATGGTGCTTGACGAATTGCTTGAAAGAGGCATACTTAAGCCATTAACAGAGGCGCAACAGAAAGGAGTTATGACTATCGCATTTAGTGACGCATTACCAAAGTAAACAACATAAAAAATATGTGCACTATTATGTGCACATAAATCAGAAGTGGATAGAACCTCTTTCTTTACAGCATTTTTAGGATGGGATTTTAGTTCGAATCCCGTCTCGCGCTCTTCCTAATTCGTCAGAAGTCCTTTATTTATGAGGCTTCTGGCGATTTTTCGTCTCTGGAGTTTTGAGTACCCATGAGTACGTTACTTCCATTCATCTTGGAAAGCGCATTTACTATTTGATTTGATGTTTTCTGCTTCCCTTGATTATTCAATATGTAGCTGCGGGTAGTGGCGATGTCAATGTGTGTCCTAGATACCAGCGGATGTCTTCAATTGGCATACCCTTCTTCGCATACTTCAAAAGGTCTTTGCAAATCAGCTTCATATTGTCCAGCTCTTTCTTGGTCAAATCGTATTCTCTGATACATCCATGAAAATAGTCCTCGATGTCCTCGACTTAGATTCTGTCAATGGATTTCCTGATGATTTTCGTGTTTTCATATTAA
>JAQSXC010000126.1 GCA_029266335.1 Eubacterium sp.
TTTCTTTTTGTGCCGAGCTCAAGCAGAATGCGAACTTGTACTAAAATAAAAAACCAACGCTCATTTTGGGAGAGCTGTTTTGTTTATAAAAAAGATGAACTAACTGTAATTTAAAATTATTATTTATATCAACTATTAAATTTACCATTCTCAATATTTTTTATTAATTTATCTACTCTTTTCTTTTGAGGGTCAGTTAAATCGTCTCTTCTTTCTATAAGTACATCTACAAATTCTTTAGAATTTTTTTTATTAATACAAATGAAGGCTCTTTCTGAATGCTGACCAACCTCTTTTGGCTTACAAGTTTTTAAATGTTGAATTATTTTTTTGAATGTTACTTTTTCGTATCTTTCATCTGCTTTTGCTAACTCAGCAAATACACTAATACTATAATCTCTTGTTATTACGCTTCCATTTTCATATGTATTAACTATAATATCTATATTTTCAAATACATCGTTGGGATTAATCGGTGTAACTTGAGATACTGCCATCATACTTCCCCAAACAAGTCTATTATTTCTTGATTTTAAAAGTGCTATAAAAGTCAAAGCGTAATCAGAAATTAATTCTGGGCTTCTTTTTCCTACTTCATAAAGAACTTTAATACAATCATTTACAATTTGTGTCTTTTTATTTTTTAAACCATCAACAATTTCTTTTATACCTACTAAATCTTTTGCTTCACATAATTCAATTGCCAAAGCAATATTAGGTTCTTCGTCATTTACTCCAAGATTATATGCTAATTTCTCAATCATATTTTCTCCTCCTGTATTATAATATTATTAAAACGCAATTTAGCCCTTATATGAAGTACTTCTTATTATACACATTAGGCCCATAAAATGGAATATTGATCATGATACCGGGCAATTGTGAGCATGCCAAACAGATTATGAACAAAAAACTGAATACCTTTTTGGTATCTGTGTACATTTTTTTATGTTATACTTCCTAAATTTTTAAGTGCATAGATGTTTAGAATGTAACAAATATTTAAATATAAAATAAATAGACGGAGGGAATATTAATTATAAGTTATTAAAAGCAGCCGTAATTGATATTCTATCAACAATACCATCTGATATTATAACAGAAGTATTAAAACTTATTGGGGTTGTTAAGTTTAGTAATTACGAAACCAGCAGTATATAATATTAGGTAATAGACCGACAATCATTGTTGGAATATTTGTAAGTTTTATCGTTGTGGGTGCTTAACCACTCAATTCGCTTCCTATCATACCAATGATATCAGGATTAAGAACCTTGACTTGTAATTGTACTACATTTCTTTTTTTATTGCGATATGTAATAACTCATGTGATAAAGTGTAATCATTAATGTTTTCCGGGCTTATTAATATATGATAATCTCCATTTTCCAGTAAGCATGTTTGACCATTTACACCATAAGGCATATTATTTACGATATATAAATTTATTTCGTTTGGACTTATTTGGGTCCTTAATTCAGTTAAAAGTTTTACAATTTTATTGCTAAGCATTTTTTCTTTAATCATTTTATAAATGTGGCCTCCAAAATCTAAAAATATATTCTATATTTCACAAAGCCCTCAAGAATTTATCTTAATAACTGCCATTTTATGTATTAATTATAACAACTTTTAAGTTCAGATTATCAGACTACTGTGAACATCGCAAGCAGTTAGCGAAAAACAAAACTGCATACTTGTGTGAATCTACAGCCTGTTTAAGTTATTTTATATAAATATTGTGCATTAAGTTTACTGTCAATTATGCATATATATTTATTTTAAGATAACGATGAAATAATTCCAAATAAAACATATCCTAAAGGAAATAATATAAATATAATTCCTATGATTATCGAGATTATATTAAATAAAGGTTTTGATACATTATTTTTTATATCCATATGCTTCAAGTTTATTTTATTCATTGCAATACCTGTTCCACCCATAATTATCAGACATATTCCTATAAAACAAATAAAAATAATAATAATTCCAATTATTGCTGCAATAAACGGTAGAAAAATTAAAAAACCCATCAGACCACATCCCTTATAAATTAATCAAAATCAATACTCCAGCAATTAAATAACACAAAGTTATTAAAATGCCCACCCACATATGTATAGCCGAAAGCAACCAATAACCAAATTTTATTTTTTTGACTGATGTATCAAAACGTTTGCTCATCTTCATACCTTTATATCCTCGCAATACTGCAATAACAGACAAAAATAGAACTATTGCAAGAACCAAAAGAATAAGTGCATTTCCTAAGGGTATCATCTTTTTCCTCCTTATCGTTAAACATTTACTTTTATTTCGGGATTTCCTTTGCCTGGTATTTTTTTACTGATGTACTGTATTTATTATTATACACATTAACCCCATAAAATGAAATATAAACCATGATATCAGCCTAATACTTAACATCTCAAGCAGATTGCGAGCAATAAAAAACTGCATACTTCAATAAATATGCAGTCCTTTAAGTTGTTCTATAGAAACATTGTGAAGGAAGACAACTTCTGATTATTCTTATTAGTAGAAGTTAAGGTTTTATCGATAAATATAAATCCATTGTATCATGTATTTCAACTTGTCCGCCGTTGTTGCTTATTGCAACTCTCATTTCTTCCTCAAAAAGTTTCCATTTATCTTTTTGCAATGCCCTGTGATCTGAGTAAGTATTAAGAAGTGCAATATAGCTGTTTGCGTCAAATATTCTTGTTTGATAATACAACTTATAATTTACATCAATAAAACCATATTGTTTTATTGTATTGACGATTTCTAAACATTTATCTTCACTGAATTCATGCACCTTTGACTTCGGATGAGTGGCAGGCATATATTTGTCATAGATCTTCTGCATGGCAATATGAAGGTCATCTTCGGGTCGGGATGGGTGATTCCAAAACAGTGCCAACGCTCCACCGCTTTTCAAAAGCTGATATGCTTTTGTATATCCTGTTTCTTGTGGTATCCAATGGAATGCTGTCGCAGAATAAATCAAATCAAAAGAACTATTTCTAAGGTCAACACTTTCAAAATCATTATTGATAATATCGAAATTATTATATTTTGAGAATTTTTCTTTTGAAAACTCTGCTAAATCTTTACCGAGTTCAACAGCCGTAATTTTACATCCACTATTCAAAAAGGGTAATGTTGCCTGACCTGTTCCAATACCAATTTCAAGCGCTTTTCTATTGATGTCTAAATTCGAAAACTGTATTACATCATCATATAGGTCTTTTACGTATGTTGGACGCATTTTATCATAATTTAACACATCTTCATTAAATGTAAGTCGTAAATCCATTCCAAACCTCCACAAATATAAATAATTTCTAGTTCACTCTTTCAAACATATATGTATTACTTTCCCATTTTACTATTTCATTACAAATAAAACAAATCCAATCGTTATATTAAGCTATTGCGAACAACGCAAGCAGATTGTTAACATACAAAAAACTGCATATCTAGTAAAGTATGCAGCTGATTTAGTTGTATTAAATATAAAGAATGCGATATCTGTGAATTCTTGTATTGATGCCAGGGCATTTTGAAACAGTCCTAATATTATTCAACTACCACTCAAAAGAGAATTTGAAATTTAATTACAAATGCTCTTTTAAAGTTATTTATTCTCTCTACGTTAAACAGCTTCTTGCTATTTCATTAATTCTTTAGCCTTTTCGGGATTCCCTCCTGATTTATCAATTATTTCACTTACCTTGTCGTAGCCCAGATAAGGTGTATATGCAGTTGCAAAAGCATATGAAGCTTCCAGCAGCTCCTTGCAACGTTCCTTATTGGGTTTTATTAATTCAATACATTTTGTACGGAATAATTCCACCGAATTGGTCAAAAGCTCAAGATTTTCAAGAAGAGCATCTGCAATCAGCGGCATAAACGCATTAAGCTCGAATTCGCCATGGGCTGCCGCCATGGTGATAGCCGAGTCATTTGCCATAACCTTTATGGATACCTGCATTATCATTTCGGGAATAACCGGATTCACCTTTCCCGGCATAATAGTACTTCCCATCTGAAGCGGAGCCAGGATTATTTCTGCAAAGCCGCCCTTTGGTCCTGAGTTCATGAGGCGCAGGTCATTAGATATTTTCATCAGATTGACTGCAAGAGCCTTAAGGAGTCCTGATACTTCAACAAATACGTCATTATTCTGCGTAATATCCATTGGATATTCGGCCGTTGCCAGGCCTGTCCCCGTTAATTCCCGAAGCTGTTCTATTACTTCAAAACGGTACTTTTTATCTGTGTTATTACCTGCACCTACAGCTGTACCGCCTATATTTACCTGTCTTAATCGTTCTTCAACCTTGTACAGTCTCCAGCGGTCACGGGCAATTCCCTGTGCATACGAACCGAATTCCTGTCCCAATGTAATAGGCACGGCATCCATCAGCTCGGTTCTGCCAAGTTTGGAGATATCATCAAATTCGTTTTCTTTCATCTGGAGAGCCTGTTGAAGTTTTTCACAGGCGGCACTGAGTCTGCGAAGCTGGCTTATTGCTGCAATTCGAAGTGCAGTGGGATATACATCGTTGGTGGACTGCCCCCGGTTAACATCATCAAGAGGATGAATAACATCATATCTGCCATAGTCAAAGCCCAGATTTTTAAGAGCAAGATTGGCAATTACCTCATTGACATTCATATTTGTAGATGTTCCTGCCCCTCCCTGAAGGGCATCGGTAACAAATGAGTCATCAGCTTTCCCGTAAAGAATTAAATCACAGGCAGACTCAATAGCTGCATAAATGTCCGGCTTTCCGATGCCAAGCTTCTGATAGGTCAGTGCAGCAGCCTTTTTAACAGTAACAATGGCATAAACAAGGTGCATATTGGTTTTCTTGTAATCCAGCCCAAAATTCCCGGCTGCACGGGCGGTTTGAATGCCATATAGAGCATCATCCTCAAGATGGATTTCTCCCAGTTTATCTTTTTCAGTTCGCATACTCTTACTCCTCTATCTCTGCAAGAATATTCGGGAATATGGCTACACTTCGCTTTAAAATTCCCTGCATATAAGCTATGGATATACCGTAATTTGTAATTGGCACACCCTGATCCTCTGCACATTTCTGACGGTACTTCATTTCCCTCTCATTCAGCATACATCCACCGCAGTGGATAACCAATCTATACCCGGACAGATCATCGGGAAATTCTGTACCTGATGTGAATTTAAAATTAATCTGTTTTTGGGTATAGTTTTTGATCCAGCGCGGAAGCTTTACGGTCCCTATATCATCACATTGCCTGTGATGGGTACACCCTTCCGAAATCAGAACATTGTCGCCATCCTCAAGTGAGTCCAGTACCCTGGCACCTTTAACCGAGGTTCCAAGAGTCCCCTTATACCTGGCAAAAAGAATGGAAAAGGATGTCAGGAAAATATCCTTTGGTGTATCGGCAGAAACTTTTGCAAAAACCTGGCTGTCGGTTATAACAAGCTTTGGCTTTTTCCCCAGACTTTCGAGTGTTTCGCGAAGCTCAAACTCTTTAACCACAATAGCTGTTGCATCAGCCTCCAGAATATCACGAATGGTCTGCTGCTGCGGCAATATCAAACGCCCCTTTGGAGCCGCCTTGTCTATGGGAGTAACCAATACTACAAAATCGGACGGATTGATAAGATCTCCTACAATTCTCAGCTTGGGTTCTTCGGTAACAGCTGAAGCTGCTATTTTTTCCTTTAATTTTTCTATATTATATCCTGTTTTGGTGCTGACAGAAATTTCACTATGGTTAAGCGGACATTCTTCTTTTACTAAGTCTGATTTATTATAAACTACCACATAGTTAATCTTTTTATCCTGGAAAAGTGAAATAAGCTCCTCATCTTCTTTGGTCTTACCCGCTTCAGAATCGATTACCAATACTGCCACATCAGTTTTATTGAGCACCTGACGGCTTTTTCTTACACGCATTTCTCCCAGTTTACCTTCGTCATCAATACCTGGAGTATCAATAATCATTACCGGGCCCAGGGGAAGTAACTCCATTGCTTTATAAACAGGGTCTGTGGTTGTTCCTTTTACGTCTGAAACAATGGCAAGATCCTGTCCGGTTACAGCATTAACAACACTTGATTTACCGGCATTTCTTCTGCCGAAAAATCCAATATGCACTCGGTCTGAAGATGGTGTTTCATTTAGTTTCATGGTTAACCTCCATTTTTTACCTAAGGCATGATTAAAATAATAACTTCCCCATTTTAAGACGGAGTTTTATTATTTAATCATGCCTAAAATCTGAAATCACGTTTACCGTTTACTATATTCACGAGATTTTCTTTAACAATGCCTCTGACCTTATCACTTGGAATATTTACGATTTCGCTTTGGATAAGCTTGTCTCCATCCTCTTTGGTTCTGGGCAGTGCATAGTCCTCCATATATTCCTTAAGTGTCATGAGGGCATTTGCGTGACAGCAGTTTGATATCTGACCGCTTTTCAAAAGGGTCATAAAACGGTCACCGGTTCTGCCTTCCCTGTAACAGGCGGTACAAAAACTGGGTATATACCCCAGTTCCATCAGCCATTTTACAATTTCGTCAAGGGTTCTTGTATCACTGACATCAAATTGTGCTGAGTTTTCATCCTCGGGTTCGGGCTGTGAATAACCTCCAACACTTGTTTTGGAGCCTCCGCTGATCTGTGACACTCCCAGGTGCAGCACACGCTCTCTGCAAGCCTTGCTTTCTCTGGTAGACACAATCATTCCTGTATATGGTACTGAAATTCTGATACAGGCTACAATTTTTGCAAATATATCATCATTTACCCCATTATCAAAGGAGTCAGGATCAATGTCATCAGCAGGACGAATCCTTGGTACGCTTATTGTATGCGGACCTACGCCGAAAGCAGCTTCCAGATGCTCTGCATGCATCAAGAGTGCCGCGAATTCATAACGGTACAGCTCCAGCCCGAACAGCACTCCAAGCCCCACATCATCTATTCCACCCTGCATAGCTCTGTCCATAGCCTCGGTATGATAGGCATAGTTGTGCTTGGGGCCGGTAGGATGGAGTTTTTCATAGCTTTCCCTGTGGTAGGTTTCCTGAAATAAAATATACGTACCTATACCTGCGTCTCTAAGCTTTGTATAGTTTTCTACAGTTGTTGCTGCTATATTGACATTAACACGGCGGATTGCACCGTTTTTATGATTTATACCGTAAATAGTTTTAATAGATTCAAGAATATATTCAATAGGACTGTTTACTGGATCTTCTCCTGCTTCTACCGCCAGACGTTTGTGTCCCATATCCTGGAGCGCGATAACTTCTCTGCGTACTTCCTCCTGGGTCATTTTTTTCCTTGTAATGGTTTTGTTTTTCATATGATAAGGGCAGTATACACAGCCGTTTACACAGTAATTGGACAGGTAAAGCGGAGCAAACATTACTATGCGGTTTCCGTAAAAATCCTTTTTTATCTGCTGTGCAAGTGCATAGATTTCCTGATTTTTTTCCTCGATTTCGCAATCAAGTAAAACCGCAGCCTCCCTGTGGGAAAGTCCTTTACGGAGTCTGGCTTTTTCAATGATACTGTCGATAAGCTCTGCATTGTTTTTGTTCTTTTGGGCATACTCCAGCGTACTTAAAACCTCTTCGTGCGAAATAAATTCTTCTGCTTCTGATGATTTTGAATTATACATGATTATTTCTCCTCTCTTATACGGGTCAGACAGCTCTTTCCCTTCAGCAACGGATTATTTGAAATGGCAGTGGTTAAAAGTTAATTATTGTGACTCGTCTTTTTCATTTTTTCCGAAAATTTTGGAGTATGCTGCTTTTGTGCTTACACCCGGCAGTTTACCCAGCTTTCCCGAAAGTGCACTTATTATATCCTGAGGTGCATCCATGGCAATGCTTATAATACTGATCCCTTTTTCCCGGTAGGGTAACCCCATCCGGCCGATTATGTACATTCCATAGTCATGCAGAATATGATTCAGCTTTTCAACCGAACCGCTCTCCTCAACAATTATCCCTATGATGGCAACTCTTGTTTCCATATTGACCTCCATGAGCATTTTATGGCTTTGAGCCATTGTGACCACCAAATATTACGAAAGCTTTTTCCGGCACTTTGCCTTTATTCCTATGTGAGTCATATTCACCCATTGGACAATAAAAAAACGCCCTGAAAGACGCAGAAATTCTTATGACATTTCTTATGAATATGCTGTGCCTTCCGCCTTATATCATATATTCGGCGTCAGTAACAATTTAATTTTAAAGTGCTTTACCCTAAGAAAATACTCGTGACTCAGCAATTTAATTATATAATACTCATATATGATTGTCAATTTTTTATCAAACTTTAAATGTATTACACCGTCAGTAAAAATTCCAGCTACTATTATACAAACTCTATAACTTTATCAATATAAAGTATACCGTCCAAATGGTCTATTTCATGGCAAAAGCACTTTGCCAGTTCGCCTGCTGCGGTCAGCTCCATTTCCTTGCCATTCTCATCCAAGGCCCTGACGGTCACCTTTGCAGGCCGTATCAGCTTTCCCATAATATTTGGGATACTCAGGCAGCCCTCAATTACCTCCTGACTGCCCTCCTGCTTAACTATTACAGGATTGACCAGCTTGAGCAGGCCCTGCCCCATATCCATTACTACCAGCCGCTTGAGTATTCCTATCTGCGGTGCAGCAAGTCCCGCACCATTTCGAGTGTTGTACATTGTATCAGCCATATCATCCAGAAGCTTTCTTATGTCGTCATTAACCGCGGTAACCGGCCTGCTCTTTTTTCTCAGTATCTCATCATCAAACATTCTGATTTGCCTTATAGCCATAAGTACCGTTCCTTTCAAATCAAAAAATATATTACGCACATATCGTTAGCCGGATAAGGCGTGAATCTTCACTAAGCACCTCTGCTTTTTTGAGCCCTTGATTTTCTCTCACTTTCTTCAAACATGAACACTTCTTCAATAGAGCTTTGGAATATCTGACATATATCATAGGCAAGCCATATAGAGGGCTCATACTTTTCCGTTTCAATAGCATTGATAGCCTGTCTCGATACTCCTACCATCTCTCCCAGCTGTTCCTGGGTTAAACCGCTGGCTTCACGTAGTTCCTTAATCCGGTTCTTCATTCATCCTCCCGTTAACAGGCAGTATGTATTCTGCCTGTTATTTAAAGTGTTATTTAAGCATTATTTAAGCATTATTTAAGCGCAAGTTGCTCATTGTTTTTAATCATTACATAAAGCTAATTGTTATAACTTATTTCCAAAAAGACTTTATCATTTCCTCGGTTAATTGCTTTTCTTTACATATCTTTGCATATACTTCCGCACTTTTTCTGGGAATCCTTTGCTGATTAGCAAAATTACACTTATATAAACCGAATTTTGCTGATTCACCTTCAACCCATTCAAAATTATCCATCAGGGTCCAGTGATAGTACCTGTCAACTGGTATTCCCTCATCTATGGCTTTAGCAATATATGCAAGGTGATTGACAATGTACTGGGCTCTCCTGCTGTCATTTTTATCACTGATCCCATTTTCACTTATGTAAATAGGCAGTTTATATTTATGATAATACTTCCTGCATAGCATATAGATTCCTTCAGGATATATATCCCACCCAAGGTCTGATTTTTTTAAATTCTTATCGCTGATTAACTGGTGAAAGTAGTTTGACGGATCAAGTGCAAATTCAACAATATTTCTTGTGTAGTAATTAATTCCCAGAAAATCCGCATATTGCCCCTTCTCATATCTATATCCCTTTCCCGCCAGTGGGAACATCAACCTGCCTGTAGTCATTCCTACCATAAATAATTCATTGAATGCATAATTAACAATTTTTGCAGTTATTTTGCCCATACGGCTGATTCCTTCAAAAATACGAAGATGCATAGCAGCTCCCACCATGGTCTTGCCTTTAAAATTCTTTTCAAGCCGGATTTTATGTATCATATTATATAACTTCACATGTGTTTTAATTATCTCTGCCTTAACTTTGATTGATTCTATCAAATTTCTTGAACCTGGCGGAAAGATTCCCAATTCATATCCAAAAGTTGTATAAACATTAGGTTCATTGAAGGTTACCCACTCAGCTACTAAATCACCGAGATTTTCAACAACGTGCCTGACATATCCGATAAACAGTTCTGAGTTTTCGGGCTTCTTCCACCCGCCCATATTCTGAAACCACAGAGGATCAGAAAAATGATGCAACGTAACAAGCGGCTGAATATTGTTTGCCAGCAATTGCTTAATTTCGTCTCTGTAATGGCTGATTGCATATGCAGAGAACTTCCCTGGTTCAGGCTCTATCCTGCTCCATTCCAAACTCATTCTATGTATTTGGACATTCAGGTCTTTAAGTAATTCTGTATCCTCCTTTACCCTGTTCCAGTGGTCACAAGCGGTAAAACAGCTGCTGGAATCAGAGATATGTCCCTCCTGACACCATTTATACCAAGTATTGTTTGTATCTCCTCCTTCAATTTGTGTGCTTGCCGTTGCCGTTCCCAGCATGAAGTTCTCCCCCAGCTTAAATGTATCCATAACCAACCACCCTCACATTTCTCATAACTCCACAATTATAACAAGGCAATAGATGCCCATGGTGTCCTATAGGACACCTTTGCCTCTATAGATGCATGGCTACCGGCAGTGAGCATATCAATGGTGCTCCAGTGCGTAACTTTGCCCTGTTGAAACGCACATAAGGTAAGACAATTTTTCTACAGCCGAAAAATTGTCTATTGAGCTTATGCGTTATAAAGCATTTTATGAAATGCTCGGTTTTAAGGTTACATTTATGGTATCTAATACACAGTATGAACACAGTAAAAGTGATACCAACACATAGGCTAAGTTAAAAAATATAAATTCCTGCACATAAAAAAACACCAACAAAAGTCAGCGCTTTCTTAACCTTTGTTGGTGTTTTAACAGTTGAGCAATGTGAAAAACTTTAAACTGCTACTGTCACTTACTGAATTTTTCCTTGAAGTTTCTGCTTGCGTTTGTAATGTGCTGCACCGTCAATTTCTCGGCAGTATCAGCATCCTTGTTTTTAATTGCTTCAAATATGGCTCTGTGCTCTTCAAGTGCCCTGGCTGGCCTCCCCGGAGTTTCAAAGGAATTGTTTCTGGCACTTTGTATATAATAGTGGAAAGTGCTCAGCATGTGCATCAGTGGCCTGCTTTTACTCGCTTTGAAAATGATGTCATGAAATCTGGAATCATAGGTCATTAAGTGCTGGGCATCATTCTTGATGGTATAAAACTCTTCGAATTCAAGAGCCTCCTGTAATTCTTTGACTTCTTCCTCAGTTATCTTTTCCGCTGCCCATCTGGCTGCAAGTCCTTCAATCATAGTCCTGATAGTAAAGATATCATCAACATCCTGGTCTGTTACTCCCTTGACTATTACACCCTTATTGGGTATTGACTGAACGAGGCCCTCCAGTTCCAGCTGTCTTATTGCCTCTCTTATAGGAGTTCTGCTGACTCCAAGCTCTTCAGATAATCTTAATTCAATCAGACTTTCACCTGCTTTATAAACTCCTGTTAAAATCTGTTTGCGAAGTTGGCTGAAAACCTTTCCGCGCAGAGAGTTAACCTGATTTTCATTTTCATCATATTCAAGCCTTGCCATTTTTTTAAATCCCCATCTGCGTGTCACCCACGCTATTATTTATATATATTTAGTACCACCAATTTACTGGTTGGTCAATTTTGTAAAGTTCAACAGACCACCGGCAAGTATCATCTGAACCTGTCTGTCAGATAAGGATACTTTTGCATTGAACTCCGTTTTCTTTGTCAGATTGCTTACTACAATAGTATCGGCCTTTTTTACCTGTTCAATAGCATTTTCAATGGTGAGCTCATCATTCATATCAATATTATCATAATCGGCTTCATTTTCAAAGGTCATCGGTATGATTCCCGAATTAATCAGGTTTGCCATATGAATTCTGGCAAAGGATTTTGCAATAACACCCTTAATTCCAAGCTGAAGCGGTGCCAGAGCAGCATGCTCACGGCTTGAACCCTGTCCGTAATTCGATCCTCCGATAATAAATCCGCCGCCGTTTTCCTTTGCTCTTGCAGGGAATTCAGCATCGCATGGAGTCAGACAGAATTCGGCAAGATATGGTACATTTGATCTGAATGGCAGCAGCTTTGCATTTGAAGGCATAATATGGTCGGTAGTAATATTGTCTCCAACTTTGATCAAGGCTTTTCCTGAGACTTTTTCCGTTAAAGCCTTGTTTACAGGAAATGGCTTTATATTTGGTCCTCTGACCACTTCAACAGCATTTCCTTCTGGCGCCGGAGCAACAACCAGATTGTCATTTATAACAAATTCCTCAGGCATTACTATCTTTGGTGCTTCTCCCAATTCTCTGGGATCTGTCAACACACCGGTAAGTGCACTTGCTGCAGCAACTTCAGGGCTTACAAGGTAAACCTTCGCTGAAGTTGTACCGCTTCTGCCTTCAAAGTTTCTGTTAAAGGTTCTCAAGGACACTGCATCAGTGCATGGAGC
The DNA here is from genome assembly GCA_029266335.1 of Eubacterium sp. GTDB lineage: Bacteria > Bacillota > Clostridia > Acetivibrionales > DSM-1351 > Ruminiclostridium. The sequence goes on from JAQSXC010000126.1 coordinate 12,589, forward strand.
CTGCCCCATTCCGATACAAGGACCACATGCCGATTCAAGAATTCTCGCACCTGCCGATACCATATCTGCCAGTGCTCCGTTTTGTGCAAGCATAGTCAGCACCTGTTTTGATCCGGGTGCTATAACAAGGCTGACATCAGGATTTATGGTTTTGCCCTTTAGTATTGCAGCAACCTTCATCATATCCATATAGGAAGAGTTTGTACAGCTGCCTATGGCAACCTGATCAACCTTGACTTTACCTATTGTTGAAATCTTTTCAACATTATCTGGACTGTGTGGCTTTGCTGCCATTGGTTCAATTGTTGATAAGTCTATTACAATGTGTTCCTCATAGACGGCATCGTTATCAGGCAATAATTCTGCCCAATCCTCCGCTCTGCCCTGCGCCTTTAAGAACTCGAGAGTCACATCATCACTTGGGAAAACCGAAGTAGTAGCACCAAGTTCAGCTCCCATGTTCGTTATTGTTGCCCTTTCAGGAACAGTCAGGGTTTTGATTCCTTCACCAGCATATTCTATTACCTTGCCTATGCCGCCCTTAACTGACATTACTCTTAGCACTTCAAGAATAATATCCTTTGCGGCGGACCATGAATTAAGCTTTCCTTTTAATTCAACCTTACAGACCTTTGGCATTGTGAGGTAGTATGGCCCACCGCCCATTGCAACGGCAACATCGAGACCACCGGCACCAATTGCCAGCATACCGATTCCGCCGCCTGTCGGTGTATGGCTGTCCGAACCCAGCAACGTCATACCCGGAACACCGAAACGTTCAAGCTGTACCTGATGGCATATTCCGTTGCCTGGTTTTGAGAAGTATACCCCATGCCTGGAAGCAACTGTCTGAATATACTTATGATCGTCAGCATTTTCAAAACCAGCCTGTAAAGTGTTGTGATCAACATACGCTACTGATTTTTTAGTTTTAACTCTTGGCATTCCTATAGCCTCAAACTGAAGATATGCCATTGTTCCTGTGGAATCCTGGGTGAGCGTCTGGTCAATTCTGATGGAAATTTCACTTCCGGTAACCATTTCACCGCTTACAAGATGATTTTTTATTATTTTTTGTGCTAAATTCAGACCCATTTCTTAAATGACCTCCCAATATATAAAATATTAATTAGTAACAATTTACCGGACACATTAATTTTGTGGCCGCGCCGTTATTTATGATAACATTTTCAAGCACAAAACCAAACTGTTTTTAATGATATAATATTAAAATCCTATTGGTTCTGCTTACCTTTTGCAATAAAAATAAATTTATTTGGCAGAGATAAGACTGGGTGCCATTTCCCTTATTCCCTTCAGCATTTCCTTATCGCTTATGGAGGTATTCCTGCCAGCCTGGTACTGGGCATCTATCCATTCTTTTATAATCGTCACTCTTTCATCCTTTTTGTCTACCAAATCGCTTCCCGACAAACGGAAATAATTGTTTACCCAGAGTGCAATCCCTGCAAGGCCGGAGGTCTGTGTAATTGCCACACCTATAGGTCTGTTCAGCAGCTTGCCGGTGTTAAATATATTGTATATCTCTTCATCCTTCAGAAGCCCGTCGGCATGTATTCCGGCCTGGGTTACATTAAAGTGTCTTCCAACGAAAGGAGTTCTTGGAGGAATCTCATAATCAAGTTCCTTTTCATAGTACTCTGCTATTTCAGTTATAACAGTAGTATCCATACCATTGGTTGTACCTCTTAGTGAAGCGTATTCAAATACCATACCTTCAAGAGGCGTATTTCCTGTACGTTCTCCAATTCCGAGCAGTGAACAGTTAACTGAAGAACAGCCATACAACCATGCTGTAGCTGAATTACAGACAGCCTTGTAAAAATCATTATGTCCGTGCCATTCAATAAGTTCGCTTGGAAAACCGGCATGGTGCCTTAAACCATATATAATTCCACCCACACTTCTTGGAAGTGCAGCTCCGGGATATGAAACACCATAACCCATGGTATCGCAAGCTCTCAGCTTTATGGGTACACCACTTTCGTCCATAAGTTTTCTCAGTTCCAGCGCAAATGGTACTACAAAACCATAGAAGTCAGCTCTAGTTATATCCTCCAGATGACATCTTGGTCTGATTCCAACGCTAATTGCTTCCTTAATGACGCTGAGGTAGCTTTCCATTGCCTGCTTTCTGGTCATTTTGAGCTTATTGAATATATGATAATCGGAACAGCTTACCAAAAAGCCGGTTTCTTTCATACCCATCTGCTTTGCAAGTTCAAAGTCACTCTTTGAGGCACGTATCCAGCTTGTTATTTCAGGAAATTGGTAACCTCTTTCCATACATTTATATACTGCTTCCTTGTCCTTGTCACTGTATAGGAAGAACTCAGTCTGACGGATTACTCCGTTAGGACCGCCCAGTTTATGGAGATAGTCAAACAAAGTAACAATCTGGTCAGAAGTGTATGGAGCTCTTGACTGCTGACCGTCTCTGAAGGTTGTATCTGTTATCCAGATTTCATCCGCAGGGTTCATGGGTACTCTACGGTGATTAAAGGCACACTTGGGTACCTCGTCATAATTGTAGATCTCTCTGTACAGGTTTGGTTCTGCTATATCCTGAAGAGCATACCTGTACTGTGTTTGTTCAAGTGTATTGGACTTCTTGTTGAATTCTATCATCTATATTACCCTCCGTAAAAAAATATAAAATATTACATCTGTTCATTAGGCAGATGCTATAGTCTTAATGTCAGTTTGCTGGTTATTTCTCTGGTTTTCCGGCTGTTTTACAAATTAGATTTGTATTTCTTTAGAATTAATATATTGGATTCATATCACAATTTTGATTGCACCAATGTATTTATGTATGTGTGTATAATTGTATACAATTATACATTCTGTGTCAATGGCACAAAAGTTGCATATAGTTAAATATTAAATACAATAAAAATACCAATAAAACACAATAAAAATACAATTTTATACTACTTTATGGCATAAACGAAGGAGGATTTTACTTGTTTTTGTAGAATAGTAGAATATATGTTACATATAAATACATTTTTAGTTATGGAATGAAAATAATCCTAAAAATTTTCATTTCTAATTTTCGGAGGGAATATTATGAAAAAGACAGAGTCCAATGGTGGCGCAAAGCCAAGTAACCTTTATATTATCGGCGCCATTATCAGTGTTGTTTTATGTATTGTAGGAGGAATCATCAGTGGAAATCCAGCATTTGCAATCTACACATTGTTTGCGTGTTTTGTTACCTGTATTGTTTTCATAATTTTAACAGGCTTGCAATACAAAAAGACAATAAAGCAGTTTTCTTCAGATCTTGACAGCTTTAAGTCAGGTGATTTTTCACACATGATTGAACCAAAGCAATACGGACTGTTAGGCTTTGTAGCATCAGTTGTAAATCACGTTGTAAGTGATATCCGTTCCTTAATAGAAAGCTTTTTCAATCTCTCCCTTTCAATTACGCAGGCATCAAGAAAGGTTTCAGCGACCTCTGAAAATGCCATAAGCGCAATTGAAGAGATCTCCAAGACCATTGATGAGATTGCAAAAGGTGCATCTTCTCAGGCTGAAGAAGCTCAAATGGGTGTGCAGGTTGTTGACAAGCTTTCTGATCAGATTAACTTCGTATATGAAAGCTACAGTGGTATTACCAATGAAACCAACAAAATTATTGACCTGAATTCCGTAGGTATTAAAGCGGTTACAACCTTAAGAGATAAATCAAAAGAAACTTACGAAACCTCTGAAAAAATCTTCGCAGTGGTTGAGAATCTCACTAATACCACAAAAGATATCGGTTTATTCGTTGAATCCATTGAAAACATTGCCGAACAGACCAACCTTCTGGCTCTTAACGCAGCAATCGAAGCTGCCAGAGCAGGTGAAGCAGGTAAAGGTTTTGCAGTTGTTGCCGATGAAGTTCGTAAACTGGCTGACCAGAGCAGAAAGTCCACTGAAGAGATTAACAATATGATGCAAAGTATTCAGGAAGAATCAGCTTTAGCTATTTCTTCAATGGAAATAATGAAGAAGGTATCTCAGGAGCAGAACCTTGCAGTTGATAAAACGAACAGTTCCTTTACCGATATTGCAAACGCTATTGATTATATAGTTGCTAAAATCAATGACGTAAATACAGCAGTTATCAAAATGCAGGATGATAAGAGCGAAGTTATCAGCGCTATCGAGAATATTTCCTCTGTTTCTCAGCAAACCGCTGCTTCCAGTGAAGAAGTTGCAGCAACTACCGAAAATCAGCTTAAAACCCTTGATGATATGAAGGTTGCATCAGATAGCCTTAATCAGCTTGTTAAACAGCTTGATATCAAATTGAAGAAGTATAAACTCAGATAATAAAACTCATTTATATTTAACAGTAACGTAATATATATCAAGCTAACTGTTAAAATTACTGAAACCAACTATCAAAAATCAATAAACTGACAAAAAGAAGCCTTTCCTCAGGAAAAGCTTCTTTTTTATTGGTACTGATAAACTTTAGTTTTTGGTCAGATTTAATACTTACGGTTGGGTAATTCAGCTGCAGCCTGCTCCATTGTGAATACGCCTTCTTTTGATTCGATTCTCTTTGGAATATCAGCAGTTTTTCCAGCCATTACCTGTTTGACTATATCCATCAATTGTGGTCCTATTAACGGGTTACATTCTACAGTACAGTTGTATTTACCGGCTGCCATGGCTTCAAATGCACCTTTAACACCATCTATACCGACTATTATTATATCCTTGCCCGGTTTCTTACCGGCAGCTTCTATAGCCTGTATTGCACCAAGACCCATATCATCATTGTGACAGAAGAGGACATCTATCTTGTCGGCATCCGATTTCAACCAGGATTCTGCAACCTGTTGTCCTTCTGCACGGGTAAAGTTACCTGACTGTGATTTTACTATATTGAACTTAATGTCAGTGCTTGCAGTTATTTTCTTGTCAAAACCTTCTTTGCGATCTATAGCCGGAGCTGAACCAACAGTACCTTCAAGCTCGTAAATATTTACTTCCTTTTTGCCCGGGAAGAGTTTTGCAGCATTGTCAAGCAAATACTGGGCAGCTCTTTCACCTTCTATTACGAAGTCTGATCCGAGGAAGGTTACATAGTAATCCTCTGCATTTTTACCGCCTTCCATTTTAACGGCACGGTCTGTCAAAACGACCGGAATTCCCGCATCTTTTGCCTCCTGCAAAACTGCATCCCAGCCTGTCTCAACAACCGGTGAGAAAGCTATAACATCAACTTTTTGAGCTATGTAACTACGAATAGCTGAAATCTGATTTTCCTGTTTTTGCTGGGCATCACTGAACTTAAGATCAATGCCTGCTTCTTTGGCTGAATCCTGAATACTTGTGGTATTGGCTGTTCTCCAGCCTGATTCGGCTCCAACCTGAGCAAATCCAAGAACAATTTTCTTTCCTGAATTATCGGTGGTTGCAGCATTCCCACCTGATGCTGCAGCACTTGATGGTGCAGCCGAAGTACTTGAATTATTGCTTGACGAACCCGAGCCGCATGCTGCAATTGACAACGATACTGCTGCAGCCATTATTACAGCTAACAATTTTCTCATTTTCATATACTCGCCTCCTAAAAATTATGGTAACTTATTTCTGCTACCTTTTATACGTACATTATATATCCGTCCCCTACTCCATCAAATGGAGTTTTTTTTGAAAAAGTTATGAATATTTTTTAACTTATTCTGGAAAAACAACATTTTTAAGTGATTGTATATTTTTTTCAGATGTACTTGTAATAATTTCTATAACTGCCTCAGATCAGTTTTTTAAAGTTACGGGGAGAATATCCCGTCTGCTTCTTAAACAAATTACTGAAATAATGCGGATCGTTATACCCGGTTTCATATGCTATATCAGCTGACAGCATATTAGTTGTCTTAAGCAGTTCCTTGGCCTTATTTATTCGTACCTTTGTCAAAAATTCTATGAAGGTTTCTCCGGTCTCTGCTGCAAATATTGTACTGAAGTGACTGGGACTCATCATTACTTTTGATGCAACGGTTGAAAGAGATAGATTGGCATCACTGTATTTTTCAAATATAAACTCCTTTGCGGTTGCTATAACCTCCCCATATTTGTTTTCAGAAAATTCATTTCTGTATTCCATAACCTTGCAGACAGTTTCTGAAATAATCTCTTTGAAATGAGCAAGGGAATTCAGACTGCAGGCTATGTCTTCTACATTTGCTATCTCAGGTATAACGTTGTCAAGCTTGCTTCCGAAGCCTTCAACAAACCGGCGTGCTGCCAGAATAATATTTACAAACGAATAATACATATAAAGAAATGATTGTGTTCCTGATTTTTCAAGACATCTAACATATTTTTCTACAGTTTCGGGAATCATTGCCTTGTTTCCGTATACAAAGAAGTCATCCCAATTCACTTCGTCAAATTGAGGCAGGACACCCTTTGAATCGGATTCCAGACGAATATCCGAGATATGGCTGATAGTTCTGTTTCCTATAAGTTTTCTGTATTTACATCCGGCTTCGGCTTCGCGATAGGATTTGGGTACATTTTGCATCCGGTCAACGGCACAGCCTATTCCCATCATCAACTCATAACCATATTCACCCCTTGCATACTCCTTAATTTTTTCAGACAAAGCTTCAGTTTTTGAATTCAGACTGGCTTCACCTTCCCCCTTAAGGAGAACAACATAGTCCTTGCTTCTATGGAAACCTATGATATTAGGATTGTTACCCTCTATTTTACAAATGATTTTTTCAATGCAGTCGGTTTTGCGTAAATCATTTGAAGCATCAATATATAAAACTGAATACCATTTGGAAAACAATATTATATTAAAATTAATACTTTGCTCTATTGCTTCGTTACTATTAAGCCAGCCAAGTATAAATTCACCCAGGAATTTATCCCTTAATGCTGATTTTTCACTTTCCAGCTGTCCCTCCAGCCTTTCCAGTCTTATTCTCTCATTATTTTCCGAATCCAGCTTTGATGCCACACGCTTTAAGGTTTCCATAAGCTCTGTTGAATCTACAGGCTTCAGAAGATATTCTTCAATCCCTATATTTAGCGCTTCCTTTGCATAATTAAACTCGTCATGGCCGCTTAAAATTATTATTTTAATGTTGGGTATATTTTTTTTAATAACCCGTGATAGAGCTAATCCATCCATAAAAGGCATTCTGATGTCGGTTACCAGAATGTCGGGTTTGACCTCTTCTATCAGCGGCAGTGCAATTTCACCATCGGGGGCCTCGCCGCAAAAGATAAAGCCATGCTGCTCCCACTTGACACTGTCACGTATTGCCTCGCGCATTACTATCTCATCTTCAACAAGAAAAACCCTGTACATATGTATTCCTCCCTGTATCAGTACTAAAGTCATCCTTAAATTATTTCTATTGGAACTGTCACGGAAACCTCAGTACCGACATTTATTGTACTTTTAATTTTCAGACCATAATTATTCCCATAATATAAACGTATTCTCTGGTGTACATTGCTCATGCCGAAGCTGTTTATATCACTGTTTTCCTCGTGATCCATATCCAATGCCCTGATAACAGCTCTTAGCTTTTCATCATCCATTCCGATACCATTATCAATGACTTCAAACATCATTTCCTGTTCATTTATACGACTGCCGCTGACAATTATCTTTCCATTTCCGCGTTTGTTCTTGATACCATGATATAAAGCATTTTCCACCAGCGGCTGTAGTGTAAATTTGGGAATATTGAAGCCCAATATTGAATCCATTACCTGGATTGAATAATCCAGAGTATCCCTGTATCTTACTTTTAAAATCGACAGATAGCTGCTGACATGACCTACCTCTTCCTGAACTGTTATAATATCTCTTCCTTTGCTTATGCTCTTTCTGAAGAAATTTGACAATTCCCGAACCAGCAGTATAACCTTGTCATTATGCCCTGCTTCTGCCATCCAAACAATTGTATCAAGTGTATTGTATAGAAAATGAGGATTAATTTGAGCCTGAAGGACTTTAAATTCTGCATTTTTCAGTTTTTTCTGCTTTTCAATCCTCTCATCCATCAGTTCCTTTATTTTAACTGTCATAATGTTAAAGCTGTATCCCAAATCAGCGATTTCATCACTGTTGACGTCTACTATACGTTCGTCAAAGTTTCCTGTGGATACTATTTTAGTCATTTTCCTCAGGTTTTTGACTGGATTGGATACACTTCCGGATATATACCAGGCAACTATGAAAGACACAATTATGAGACAGCCCAAGGTTATAACATTAAACAACAGCCAGTTTTTTATGCTCTTTTGAAGCTGGGCATTGATCTCACCGCAGGTATTGACCTCATACATTATATAATCCTGTATTTCACGATTTATAAGGCTGGATATGGAGCGAACCTGATCCAAGGTTTTCATTTGCTCCTCTACTGTTTTTTTGGTAGCTATCTGTACACCGATCTCATCCACATATTTATTCAGAGAACCCAAAGTTCTGAGGATTATGTCAAGGTCCAGCAGTCTGGCAGGATCCTGGGTTGAATCGATTATCTGGTGTATAGTATTTTCAAACTTACTAATAATTTGATACTGATCGGCTTCTTTGAATTTTTTAGTTCCTGAAACAATAAAATACATCTCGTAGTCAATATCTTTTTGAAAAACACCGTTTACGCTGTTTGCACGTGTTATATTCGTTATTATATTGTTGTATTGTACTGAATAATTATTGAAGTTTATGACTATCAGAAGATTGATACTTACCATAACTATGATAATGGTACTAAAGGAAAAGAGCAGCCGTTTTCTTAAAGAAACGCGCCGTAACAAGCTTGGAGTTTGGTTACTTTTGTTTTTTGTCATTTTATTCCTCAGCTTCATAACATTACCCCCAGAACTATATTATTACAGATAAATATAACCCGTCAATATTACTGAACGCACTAAAAAACTTGTATGAATGAAGTGCAAAAACAA
>JAQSXC010000340.1 GCA_029266335.1 Eubacterium sp.
GCATTTTGTGCCAGCCCGGAAATATTTTTGTTATCAAAAGCCTTGATATCCGGTGACATAGTATTTTCATAAATATCCGAGTATTTATTGTTAATACTGACGAGTTGCTGCACTAAATCCTTATCCTGCTTGCTTATGCCTGAAGTAAGGAGTTTATTTGAAATAGCAGCAATACTTTTTCCCAATGCTTCAAATTCCTGATTTTCACCCGACTTCATTGAAATTACATTTTCTGTCACCACCTGGTGCCTTTTAGCCGATAATTCAAGAATTTCCTGCAGCATGTCCTGATTTGATTTATTTAACTGTATATTGTTAACTGTATCTATTACTTTATTATAGCCAAAAAAAGAAATAGCTGAAGAAAGTAATGAAATTATTATTACAATACTAAAGGCTCCAATAACGGTGCGCTTGACATTTTTCATGGTATCCTCCGGACTAAAGTCAGTTATATCTTACAATTCGATACAAGTTTCAAAAATCCTCTATTTATATGCCATTTTTCGCCATATTAGATTGTTTTTATATCACTTTTTCCAGATAAATTTATTTTAAAAAAAGGAGATTTGCATTTGTTGTAGAATATAATAACTTGCAATTATTCCTCTATGTTTTTGTCCTTTTATCCTACAAATGAAAAATACGCGTATTTGCGTCCTTTTAAAATTCTACTTAAATGAGGAACTATGTTTATTTATATCAGAAATGTGGAAATAATTCTGATATGATACCGCCCTGTGATAATATATTGATTATCACTTACAGTTACTTTGCGGCATTAATGCTATTAGCCGATTGATAACAGGGCAAAATGAAATAGAAAAAAACGGTGGTATTTATCAAATGAGAGTGCTAAGTTTTATAAAAAAATTTAATAAGACCTATTCGGTGGTTATCATCCCCAATACAAATGACCATGTAAGAAAATTATCTGTACGGGCACCTTTAATAAAATTAATTGCAGCATTACTTATTATATCTTCTGCTATAATTTCGGTTTATATCTATAGAACCTCCCAAAACCAGGTTGCTCCTGAAGCTGACAATGAAATCAGTACTGCTGAACTCATGCACCAGATAGATTCCCTGACGGATCTGGTCAACCAGCAGAATCAGTCTTTGACTTTAAGCAGGAGTCAGCTGGAACAAATTAAAAATGAAAATGCCGGGGTAAAAACAAAAATAAAAGAATTTACACAAATGTACTCGGATATAGCGGACAATTATATTACTAAAACCAGCAGAGGTTCTACTCCTGTACAAAATAGCAGTAAAGCTCTCCTGGACCTCACCGAACTCAGCGATATTGTTTTTTCTTTGAATAAGAGCTTTAGTTTGGACGAGCAGTTAAATAAACAACTGAAGGAATCAAATGAAAAACTGGAAAAATACGTTGATGCCGTACCTACGCTGATTCCTGCCACCGGCAAAATATCTTCGCCCTTCGGTATGAGAAATCACCCCATTAAAAAGGTTTTTAAAGTTCACGAAGGTGTAGATATTTCAGGATTAAAAGGGGATCCGATTCTGGCAGCTGCAACAGGAGTAGTTGAATTTGCCGGTTATTCCAAAGGATATGGCTATAATATTAAAATAGATCATAAAAACGGTTATAGAACCGTTTACGGACATTCTTCAAAGCTTCTGGTTAAAACAGGAGACAAGGTTGCCAAAGGACAAAAAATAGCTTTGGTTGGAAGTACCGGGGTCAGCACCGGACCGCACCTTCACTTTGAAATAAGAATTGGCAATACGCCGGTGGATCCAACCGAATATATTGATTTCAGCTTTAAAAAGTAGGCTGAACAGACAAATAAATCTGTATATACAAATAAATTCAATATTATAATATTAACATTAAAGTTAGGGGGAAGAAACTTGTTTAATAAACAAAAAGATTTTACTAACACTACCTTTGATACCTTGGTAGGAGCAAATACGGAATTAATGGGAGATATGACTTCCAAGGGAGTAGTGAGAATTGATGGCAAGGTAACAGGAAATGTATCAATTCAAGGGGATTTGTTTCTTGGAGGAGATTCCTTTATAAAAGGTGAAGTAACAGCAACAAACATTCACGTAGCCGGAAGTATTGAGGGAAATGTTTTTTCTTCCGGTCTTCTGAAACTGCTGCCAACAGCACGTATAATCGGAGACATTCAGGTTAAAACCTTTGTCTGCGAGGAAGGAAGCTTATTTGAAGGAAATTGCAAAATGCTTGAAGCCACTGCCTCAAAGTCAATCCTCATGGGTAAGAAAAAGGAATTCAAGAAGAGCACTGCCCTTAGTGAAGAACAGGCCTAGTTTATGCATTTCTTCCCCGATTCACCTGTGTGATCGGGGTTTTTTAATTGCAAAACAAATATTGTGAACAAATTGTATTATTTTTTAAGGGAGGATATTATGAAACCTAATGAAAAAGCTGCAGTCGGTAATGAAGAGCAGCCCAAGAAGAAGAAAAAGAAAAAATCTTCTCCTTATGTTCAATTTACCTTTGCAGTTATTAAGACAGTATTGGTTATCCTCATATCTTTAGGGTGTGTTTTTGGAGGAGTTTTAGGGGGAGCTGTTTTTGGATATATAAAGAACGCGACACCTATCATGCCTGATCAGTTGGTTATAACGAAGCTTACCTCTTTCATATATGACAAGGATGGAAATGAAATCGCCCAGATCAAGGGTAGTGAAAACAGAGTACTCGTTGAAGATGATGAAATACCCGACAATATGAGAAATGCTTTTATTGCCATAGAAGATTCCAGATTCAGAACCCACAACGGCATGGATATCAAGCGTTTTGTAGGTGCTGCCTTTGAATATATTATTACCTTTGGCAATGCCTCTTATGGAGGAAGTACCATTACACAGCAGCTTGTAAAAAACATTACCGGCAATGAAGAATCAACCATAAGAAGAAAGGTTCAGGAAGCCTGGCAGGCCATGGCTCTTGAAAAAGTCCTTTCCAAGGATCAGATTCTTAATAACTATATGAACAGAATAACTACAGGTTCAGGTGTATATGGTGTTCAGGCCGCTGCCAAGAAATTCTTCAACAAGGATGTAAAAGACCTTTCTTTGGCAGAATGCGCATGTATCGCCGGAATTACCAAATCGCCGGGGCTTTATGACCCTACTCTAAGTGAAAAAAACAAGGAAAGAAATAAAGTTCGGCAAAAAACTATACTTGATGAAATGCTCTCCCAGGGCTATATCAGTCAGAACGAACACGATGAAGCGGTTTCCCAGGAGCTTAAATTCTATGAACCCAAAGATGAAGTAACAAATACTGTTATAAATGTCCAAAGCTATTTTGTTGACTATGTTCTGACTCAAGTAAAGAAAGATTTAATGAAAGAATATAATCTTTCCAGCGATGCTGCCAGTATCAAAATTTATAACAGCGGTTTAAAGATTTATACAACTCAGGACTCAAACATTCAAAAGATTATGACAGAGGAGTTTACTAGTATTAAGAATTTCCCTGTTAACGAAAAAATCAGCAATCCTCAGATGCAGGCTCAGGGTGCCATGCTGGTGATCGATCCTGCAAATGGTCAGATCAGGGGTATGTACGGAGCTTATGGAGAGAAGAAGGCAAACCTCACTCTCAACAGGGCTACGGGAATGCAAAGACAGCCCGGATCAACCTTTAAGCCACTGGCAGTATATGCTCCTTCAATTGATCTGGGCATTATCTCTCCGGCTACTGTAGTTGATGATGTTCCTGTTTACATGGACAGTAAAAAACCCAATGTTCCCTACCCTACAAATGTTGAATCGGGAACATATGAGGGACTTATATCAGTAAGAAAAGCTATTACAAAGTCCCAGAACGTTGTAGCTGCAAAACTTTTCAGAGATTATCTGGGAGCTGACAAGTCACTGGCTTATTTAAAGAAGATTCATATAGACAGACCGAAGGAAGGCTATGTTTCCATGGCTCTTGGCGGTCTGTACGAAGGTGTTAATCCTTTGCTCATGGCTTCAGCTTATGTTCCTTTTGTTAATAAGGGTGTATATCTTGAGCCTATAGCCTACACCAAAGTGGTTGATGACAAAGGAAATGTCCTGCTTGACAAGAAGCAGAAACAGGAAAAAAATATAGCCTACAAGGAAACAACAGCCTTCCTAATGACAAGTATGATGAAAGATGTTGTTACAAAAGGTACAGCCGGAGGTGCCATGCCCGGTGCTAAAGGCTTAAGTTACGGTCAGGTCAAAAACAAGGCCGGAAAGCTGATCCCTACAGCCGGTAAAACAGGTACCACCGAGGACAACAAGGATAAATGGTTTGTGGGATATTCACCTTATTATGTAGGCGCTACCTGGTATGGTTACGACACTCCTAAATCTCTTAAGAAAGATGAACGGAATCGGGCCTTGTACCTTTGGAACAAGGTTATGAACAGAATTCATTCAAATCTTGAGGTTAAAGATTTTAATCCTGCCCCTGCTGAAGTTGTTAAGAGGTCTGTATGTATGGATTCAGGAAAGGTACCGGGTCCAAACTGCAGTCATGACCCACGCGGCAGCCGAATTGTTACAGAATATTTTGCAAAGGGAACAGAGCCAAGCAGTTCTGAGATATGTGATGTTCATATTCTTGCAAAAGTAGATATTAACAGCAAGGATTTATATGGAAGACCTTTATTGGCAAATCCATTCTGTCCTCCTGAATCAGTGCAGGAAAGAGTATTTATTAAGAGACCGGAACCGTTCCTGCCCAAGGATCCAAACAACAAGTCCCTGGCAACCCAGATCAAGGACTGGATGTATGAACTCACGCAAGGCGAATACTGTACTATTCATAGTGAAGCCACTGCGCCACCGACGAACTCTACACCAACCCAACCTACTACCGGCGGCAACCTGGATCCAGGTACTGAAAATCCCGAGGATCTTCCTCCGGAGGATATACCGGAAGACCAGCCTGATGATGGTATTGATGTGATACCTTAAGTT
>JAQSXC010000127.1 GCA_029266335.1 Eubacterium sp.
TCTTCAACAGCATTTTTCTGAGGTATTTTCTTGACAATCTGCCCCTTTTTAAAAAGCAGTACCTCATTAACACCGCCTGCGATACCAATATCAGCATCCTTGGCTTCACCCGGCCCGTTAACTGCGCACCCCATGATGGCGACCTTAATATCCTTGTTTAGCTTATCCAGAACCGGTTCTATCTCATTTACTATTCCGATAAGATCTATTTTTGTTCTGCCGCAGGTTGGACAGGATACAACCTCAATTCCCTCTCTTAGCAAGCCAAGAGCCTTGAGAATCTGTTTTCCTGCTCTGACCTCTTCTACAGGATCTCCGGTAAGCGAAACTCTGATGGTATCACCAATTCCCTCTGCCAAAAGGCAGCCTATACCCACTGAGGACTTGATGGTTCCCTTATATACCGTTCCTGCCTCGGTTACGCCGATATGCAGAGGATAATCGGTTTTCTGAGAAAGCAGTCTGTAGGCAGCTATAGTCATGGGAACGCTTGAAGCCTTTATAGAAATGGCTATATCTCCAAAGTCTGCGGCTTCAAGCATTGCAGCATGGTTCAGTGCACTTTCAACCATTCCTTCCGGAGTGACCCCTCCGTATTTTTCTATAATACTTTTTTCTACAGAACCGGAGTTTACTCCAATCCGGATGGGGATTTGATGGTCCCTTGCCATATCGGCCACAATTTTAACCCTGTCCTGGCCTCCGATATTTCCCGGATTGAGACGGATCTTATCCACTCCGTTCTCTATGCATTCCAAAGCCAGTCTGTAATCAAAATGGATATCAGCCACAAGCGGAATTTTAATAGCTTTCCTTATTTCTTTCACCGACTCTGCAGACTGGCTGTCTGGAACTGCTACCCGTATAATCCTGCAGCCTTCATCCTCCAGCCTTTTTATCTGCTCTACCGTTGCTTTGACATCCCTTGTATCAGTATTTGTCATTGATTGAACAGAAATAGGAGAATCTCCTCCTAGAAAGATATCTCCCACTCTTATTTTTTTTGTTTGTTTTCTCTTTATATAATTCTCCATCGCATTATCTCCCATATGCGTGCAACGTGTACAAAGTTAAATTATTATCTAACCTCTTCCAATTCTCAATATATCGTTAAAGGTTGCGTATAGCATAAGCATTATCAGTATTACCATCCCTATCATAGTAATCAATGCTTCCTTTTCGGGATTCAGAGGTTTCTTCCTTATTCCCTCAACAAGCAGCAGTACCAGCTTGCTTCCATCAAGTGCAGGGAAAGGAATCAGGTTCACAAGTCCAAGATTTATACTAATCATGGTTGTGATGGACAAAAGTCTTATTACCGTTTCCATAGCTGATTTACTTGCTTGAACCTCATTGCTTATAGTAGTGGTAATTCCTACAGGGCCCATTAGCTCACTTGCCGGAACCGTTCCGGTAAATAACCAGCCCAATGAATAATAAATTGATCTGGCAATAAACACATTATATTTTGTTGCTTCCTTAATTGTACTTCCCACTCCGCCCTTAACATGCTCAAAGTCAATACCTATGGCATAGTATTCAGGAAGTTTTCTTACAATGGGAACTACAGGTTTTAGGTTAAGCTGCTTGTTATCTCTGATTACAGTTATTGTGACATCGTTTGCTTTTATTTTATCTAAAGCTTCACCAACGTCTTTGCGGGTCTTAATATCTACACCGTTGAGTTTTATTATTTTATCCCCGTCTTTTAAACCCGCCTTCATTGCCGGTGATTTGTCTGAAACATCGGCTACTACATTGGAGTCAACACCTTCAAGTTCGGCGTTTTTAGGGGTAAAGCCCAGCATATATCCGCCCTCTCTGGCAGGAGTCAGCCTTTTGGTCTCAACCGCTCCATTTCTTTCATACTGGAGGTCCACACTCTCATTAGTCAGGGGATATGCAAAAAGCTCCAGATCATTAACATTAAAAATGGTTTTACCATTATACTTCTGAAGTTTGTCTCCCACCTGAAGCCCTGCCTTCTCTGCAACAGAATCGGGAGCTACTGTTTTAATCTGTGTTGTAAAATATCCTGTCTGGGTGATAATTATAAAAGCAAACACTATTGCAATGAGTATGTTCATTATAGGTCCGGCGGCTATAATGGCAGCTCTTACACCTATAGGCTTTCTATTAAAAGCTCTGTCATCCTCCGAAGCTTCTTCTTCGCCTTCCATCTTGACATACCCGCCGAGTGGTATCAGCCTTAAGGAATAAAGTGTTTCACCCTTTTTGAAGGAAAAGAGCTTTGGCCCCATAAACAGGGAAAACTCATTAACCTTTACTTTAAATGCTTTAGCCACAAGAAAGTGACCAAGTTCATGAATTATTATTAAAAAGCTTAGAGCCAATATTGCCAGAAAAATACCCATAGATTCCTCCATTACTTGTTTTTTACCTTCTTAAATTAGTTACACTGGTCAGTCCGGATCTATCCAGCATTTCTGACCATTCTTTCAGCCTGACTTCTAGCCCAGCTGTCTACTTCTATTATATCGTCCAGGCATGGACAAATATTCACTTTATGAGTCAGCATTACCTTTTCAATTATATCTTGAATTCCTGTAAAGCCAATTTGGTTTTTCAGGAAGGCTGCGACTGCTATTTCATTTGCCGCATTCATAGCTGCAGGCATTGTTCCACCTGTAGTTAACGCATCATATGCCAGTTGAAGACATTTAAAGGTTTTTACATCAGGTTCTTCAAATGTCAACTGTGAACATTTAAGGAAATCCAGTTTGGAGAAGTTGTTGTCACACCTGTCAGGATATGTAAGAGCCAGCTGAATCGGTATACGCATGTCGGGAGATCCCAATTGAGCTATAACAGATCCGTCAACATATTCTATCATGGAATGTATTATACTCTGAGGATGCACCAGTACCTGAATCTGGTCCAATTCCTTTCGGAACAGCCATTTTGCTTCTATAACCTCCAGCCCTTTGTTCATAAGGGTAGCAGAATCAATTGTAATCTTGCTTCCCATATTCCAGTTGGGATGTTTTAATGCTTGAGCAGGAGTGATATTTTTAAGCTCCTCCAGCTTTTTCCCTCTGAAGGGGCCACCTGAGGCAGTGATTATAATTTTCTCAACCTGATTTTCATTATTGCCCATCAAACACTGATAGATGGCAGAATGCTCGCTGTCTACAGGAAAAATCCTTATTCCCTGCTTTTGGGCTTCCTCCATAACCAGCCGGCCTGCTGTAACAAGAGTTTCCTTGTTGGCCAATGCAATATTCTTCTTGCTTTTTATTGCATGCATTGTAGGTATGAGACCTGCCGTTCCCACCACCGAAGTTACAACGGTGTCAACCTCGGGCAGTTCAACAGCGCCCAGCATTCCTTCAAGCCCGGATAAAACCTGTACCTTCATATCCCCAAGTCTGTTTCTAAGCTCTGCTGCAAGCAATTTATTCCCTACTGAAACCAATTGTGGTTTGAATTCATGAACCTGCTTTTCAAGTAGATCTATATTTGAATTTGCAGAAATTGCTGCAACTTTTATACCAAGATTTCTGGCAACATCCAGAGTCTGTACTCCTATAGAACCGGTTGATCCTATAATTGAGATAATCTTTGCCATTTTTCCTCCAATACCAATGTAGATTTACTGACAAATTTTCTATTGAATTTATCGTTATAAAAACAGTATCAATACATAATAGACAACAGGAGCGACAAACAAAATACTGTCAAATCTGTCCAGAACTCCCCCATGCCCCGGCATAATACTGCCGTAATCCTTGACATTGACATATCTCTTTATGGCAGAAGCAGACCAGTCACCTATTTGTGAAATAGCTCCACAGAACAGTCCCAACAGTGTCAGTGCCAAAAATGATATTCTGAGATCAAAATAAGTCCGGGTTATAAAACCAAAGGCAATCATTAAACCGGTACATCCTATAACTCCACCGATGACTCCTGCCAGTGTTTTATTTTTACTGATTTCGGGTATAATTTTTCTTTTTCCAAATAATCTTCCAAATGTATATGCCATAGTGTCAGTACCCCAGGCACCAATAAAAATCAGCCATATTAAAAGCATTCCATGCTCCATATTTCTGATCAATATCAAAAAACTCATCAAAAAAGGAACATAGGCTATGCCAAAGGAAGTTATGCTAGCATCAATTATATTATACTTTTTATGCCCAAATACAATAAAAGTCATACTAAGAAATATGATGAGACATACTGATATACCTGTTAAAACACCGACATTTAACTTATACCAGCCTGTTTGTTCAAGTCCCAGCAGCAAAAGCGGAATCACCGATAAATAGCCCACGGCTTTAATCGGATGAATATTCTTTATTTGCCCGACTGAGTTGTAAAATTCATAAAGGCCTATTGCAGCAATTAAAGTTACAGCTACTCCCAAGGTGATAGATCCCAGATATAAAACAGCAATAAGCAGGGTCAACCCTACCAGTGCACTGATAACTCTTGTTCTTAACATTTCAACCCTCCGGATTTATTGGTCTACTCCACCAAATCTTCTATTTCTGTTTTCATATGCTTTGATTGCTTCTGCAATATGGCTCTCATTTACATCCGGCCATAATGCATCTGTAAACCAGAATTCTGTATAAGCACACTGCCAAAGAAGATAATTGCTTATCCTCTGTTCTCCGCTGGTCCTGATGAGAAGGTCGGGATCCGGGATGCCGGCAGTATACAGACAGCTTTCAAACAGTGCTTCATCTATATCATCAATTCTTAATTTATTTGCTTTAACCCTGCCGGCGATTTCTTTCACTGCACCAAGCAGTTCCAGCTTTGAACCGTAGTTAAGAGCTATATTTAAATTCAAGCCATTATTAACACTTGTAAGTTTCTCAACTCTGACTATTTCCTGCCGAAGTTCATCAGGAAGTCCTTTTATATCACCTATAACCTTGATTCTGACATTACTGCCATCCAACTCTTTCTCCGCATTTCTTAAAAACTCCAATAACAAACTCATTAGTCCGTCTACTTCATTTTTCGGACGCTTCCAGTTTTCAGTGGAAAACGCATATACCGTAAGGTGCTTTACACCTATCTTCGAACAATATATAACAACCTTCTTAAGCGTCATAGAACCTTCCCTGTGGCCTACGCTTCTGGGCAAACCTCTTTTCTTTGCCCATCTGCCGTTTCCGTCGGGTATAACTGCTATATGCTCCGGAATTGCTGTAAAATTCTTATTTATTTCTTTTGGCCGTTTAAACAGCCCGGTAACTCTATCCCAAAGACCCATTAAAATCTCCATTCCGCTGTCTTGCAGCGCCATATAGTTATGGAAAGCCGCTTGCGGTTTTTATACGTGAAGAAAACTGCTTCAAGTACAATATGTTCTCTTCACACAGCGCTCACGATGTGTAAAACAATCGTTTATGTATAACACTTAAATTAAAAGCCATAAGACAATTAACTTAGGAACAGTTCCTTTGCCAACAACATATGTTTTAATAAATACTTGTATCTCGGTTTATTAGCTTTTTTAAAAGAACCCCTCATTTAGAGGGGTTTGCATACTAAAAAAGTTAAATTATTTCCCGTGACATATACCCGAAGCACCCGGAAAGATTCGTCGTATTCAGAGATCTCCAGCTTCGGGGGCGCCGTTATAGTAATATTCTCTACAGTATATCCATGACTATTTGCAAATGTAATTGCATCGCCAAGAGAGTAACCAATTAACTGGTTCATACCTCCATTATTTCCTTATCCTTGACTTCAACTATATGGTCTATTTCAGTAATGAATTTATCAGTAAGATTCTGAATGTCCTTTTCAGCATCCTTTAAATCATCCTCGGTAATTTCACTATTCTTCTTTTTTGCTTTCATATGTTCTATGGAATCTCTTCTTATAGATCTGATAGCAACCTTTGCTTCTTCGCCTTCTTTTTTTACAGATTTTGTAAGGTCTCTACGTCTTTCTTCCGTGAGAGCAGGGAAAACAAGTCTTATAACCTTACCGTCATTGTTCGGATTTATTCCTATATCCGATTTCTGTATTTCTTTTTCAATATCTTTAAGGAGCTTTGATTCCCATGGTTGTATTGTAATTACTCTTGCCTCAGGAACTGAAACAGTTGCAACCTGTTGAATGGGAGTGGGTGCGCCGTAATAATCAATAGTAATTTTATCAAGTATTTGTGGATTTGCTCTTCCGGCTCTGATACCGGCAAGATTATCCTTAAAAACGTGAATGGTCTTTTTCATTTTCTCTTCAATAGGTTTATAAAGCTCTTTGTCCATAAAACTCCTCCTAAAAATTTTGTTGCCAATTCAAAATCATTTCTGTTGTTCCAACAATAATGGAAACTAATCACAGTTTTCCATTGAACAAGAAATGTTCACTTTATATAATACAATTAATTAGAAAGGATTTCAATATATTGTAGTACCAATATCTTCGCCCTTAACTGCTCTTATGATATTATCAGGATCATTAAGCCCGAATACGAGAGTAGGAATTCCATTGTCCTTACAGAAGGAAGCAGCAGTCAAATCTATGGCACAAAGACCTTTATTCAGATATTCCTGATAGCTGAGCCTGTCATACTTAATAGCCTCTGGATTTTTTGTAGGATCTGAATCATAAATTCCATCGACATTTTTAGCCATTAATATTGCTTCAGCATCGATTTCGGCTGCTCTCAGTGCCGCTGCCGTATCAGTTGAAAAATATGGATTTCCCATTCCACAGGCAAATATTACAATTCTCTTCTTTTCCAGATGTCTGACAGCCTTTCTTCTAACATAAGGTTCAGCTATCTGTCTCATTTCTATTGCTGTCTGAACTCTTACCTGGATACCTCTTGACTCGAGAGCATCCTGCAAACCAAGAGAATTGATAACTGTTGCAAGCATCCCCATATGATCTGCCGTAGTTCTGTCCATGCCTTTTCCGCTTCTGCCTCTCCAGAAATTACCTCCACCTACTACTATTGCTATTTCAACTCCCAGCCTGTGTACTTCAAGAATTCTGTCACAAATCTCATTTACCGTATTGGTATCAATTCCGCTGCCTTTCTCTCCAGATAAAGCTTCGCCACTGATTTTTAACATTATTCTTTTATATTTTAGTTCTGACATGCTTTCCTCCGTAATATAAAATATATTTTTGTATTCCCCAAAAAAGGTCCTAATAAAGGGAACATACAAAATATATATGTTCCCTAATTATTAACCACCTATTTGTTTCATTACTTCATCAGCGAAGTTTTCTTCTTTCTTTTCAATACCTTCGCCTCTTTCAAATCTAACAAATCTTCTGATTGAAATATTTTCACCGATATGAGCTATTTTTTCTTTTACCAGTTGATCAATGGTAATATCAGGATCTTTAATAAAAGCCTGTTCCATCAAACATTTTTCTGCATAGAATTTATCGATTCTGCCTTCAACCATTTTATCAATGATTTTTTCAGGTTTTCCTTCATTTCTGGCTTGAGCTCTTAAAATCTCTTTTTCGTTCTCAATATGAGCTGAAGGTACTTCTTCTCTTCTAACATATTCAGGCTTGCTTGCAGCTATCTGCATTGCAATATCCTTAACCAACTGCTTAAATTCTTCATTTTTCGCAGCG
This sequence comes from Eubacterium sp., assembly GCA_029266335.1. Lineage (GTDB taxonomy): Bacteria > Bacillota > Clostridia > Acetivibrionales > DSM-1351 > Ruminiclostridium. The sequence goes on from JAQSXC010000127.1 coordinate 7,591, forward strand.
AAGTCAGTTTCAATATTTACTTCAACAAGAACGCCTATTCTTCCGCCACCATGTATATAAGATTCAACCAAGCCTTCAGCAGCAATTCTTCCTGCCTTGCTGGCAGCTTTAGCTATTCCTTTTTCTCTTAGATACTCAACTGCTTTTTCCTCGTCACCATTTGTTTCAGTGAGAGCCTTTTTGCAATCCATCATTCCTGCTCCGGTTCTTTCACGGAGCTGCCTTACCATTTCTGCAGTAATCATTACTAATCCTCCAAACCGTTTAATATCTTACATAAATTAAGATATAATATTTACTTTTATAAGATAAGCCTAATTACTAGATTGTGTCCTATTAACACAATCTAGTAATGTATCATTTCATACTAAATTATTCAGCAACTTCTACTTCTTCAGCTTCAACTGTTTCAACAGCTTCAGGTGAAAGTTGTTCTCCCTGACGGCCTTCGATGATAGCATCAGCAATCTTGGCAGCGATAAGCTTAACAGCTCTTATAGCATCGTCGTTACCAGGAATTACGAAATCAACTTCATCAGGATCACAGTTTGTATCAACTATTGCTACAACCGGAATACCAAGCTTCTTAGCTTCAAGAATTGCATTTCTTTCCTTACGTGGGTCAACAACAAACATTGCACCAGGAATTTTTTTCATGTTCTTGATTCCGCCAAGATTCTTTTCGAGATCTTCCATTTCCTTCTTAAGCTTGATAACTTCCTTCTTAGGAAGAACTTCAAAAGTTCCGTCTGCTTCCATAGCATTTAACTGGTTCAATCTGTCTATTCTCTTACGAATAGTCTTGAAGTTGGTGAGCATTCCACCCAACCATCTGTTGTTTACAAAGAACTGACCGCTTCTGTCAGCTTCTTCTTTAATAGAATCCTGAGCCTGTTTCTTTGTTCCTACGAAAAGAACATCCTGTCCGTTCATTGCCACTTCTCTAATGAAGAAGTACGCGTCATCAACTTTCTTTACTGTTTTCTGAAGGTCGATGATATAAATACCATTACGTTCTGTAAAGATATACTCGGCCATCTTAGGGTTCCATCTTCTAGTCTGGTGACCAAAGTGAACACCTGCTTCCAAAAGTTGTTTCATTGAAATAACTGCCATATTAAAAACACCTCCGTTAAAGTTAATACCTCCGCATCTCTTGTTATCGGACAATTCAAACATCGCCGAATCTGATCAGTCACTGACACTTTAACAATTCAAGATACGTGTGTATTTTTTCGTTTGCTAGTATACCACATAGTACCGGATTTATCAATCTTTTTAAAGATTTATTTGAAATATTTTTTCTAAACATATACTTTCAATTTTTTCGCTAATCAACAGCAACCGGTTCATTTTCCGCTGTCTGCTCCTTTTTATCCGGTATGAACTTCTCATATTTTCTGCTGAGCACCCTGGCATAAAACGGAACTCCTCTGGTTACCCAGTCAAAGCACCAGGCAATCCATATACCCATTAGACCCAAATGAGCATACCTCACCAGTACATACCCTCCGAAAACTCTTACAATCCACATGCTTAATATGGATACCACCGTAATATACACCACATCACCTGTACTTCTCAGGCAGGCCGGAACAATAAATGCAGCCGGCCAGAATATCGGAATACAGGCCAGAGTCAGATAAGTGATGTGTAATGCCATTGTCAAAACATCGTCGGCAGGTTGATACAGCTTCAGAAAATGTGCCGCAAACGGAAGGAAAATAATTGAAACAGCTGCCAGCAAAACCATTGCATATAAAGTCAACCTGTTGATAATTTTTCTTAATTCCTGTTTCATTCCGGCACCGGAATAATAACCTACTACGGTTATTGCAACTACCGCTACAGCGTTCCCCGGAATATTAATAATAGAATTTAAAGAAGATGCTATCCCGTTTGCTGCAAGGGCCGCCGTTCCCAATGAGGCTACTATGGTTTGCACCAAAAGCTTTCCTCCGTTGAAAATCAAGCTGTCAAGTCCTGCAGGAACACCGATGTATAAAACAGGTTTCATTATTTTAAAGGAAACTTTGTAAGAAACCCTTCTTATATGTATTTTAGGGCTTTTAAATAAAGGATACAACAAAATTACCGCACCTATAAACCTTGCTGATATGAGGCCAATCCCGGCACCAAGAACACCAAGATCAAGCTTGAATATGCATATTGCTCCAACAACCAGATTCACAAGATTAGATATAACAATGGCAAACATGGAAGCAACAAAATTATTGTTGGCTCTCAGTATACCGGTAAAAACATTGAATAAACCCAATAAAGGGTAAGATATTGCCGAACATGTCAGGTAAGTCCAGGCAGCTGATTTTACTGCCGGTTCGGCGTCACCGAACATAAATCCGATAACATGCTGACCGAAAATATATAGTCCAAGTCCAGTCAGTGCCGAGAGTATAAATACAGAAGTTATGGATTGTGCTGCCGTTTTTGACGCATCTTCCTGATTTCCTGCTCCAAGATGCTGAGCTATGATAACCGTGGCACCTGTTGCTACTGCCAAAAATAAATTCATTGCCACAAAATTAATGGAATCAACTATTCCGACAGCTGAAACTGCAAAAGCTCCGAGCCCGCTTACCATCATGGTATTAACTACTCCAATGGCAGTTGAAAGAAACTGCTCGATGAATGCAGGAAAGAAGAGACGTAGTATTTCTTTTTTGGAATACAAATGATATCACGGCCTTTAAAGTGTAGTTGCATAAACTTCTGTTAAGTCTTTACAATATATGAGTAATCAATTATGCACTTAGGCTTGATTAAATAATAACTTCCTATTTAATACGGCTATTTCCAGCCAAAACTGCATTGTCGTCAGTTGCAACAAAGCACTTATTACGTCTTCCTCCACCTTGCATTGACAAAAATATGTCGCCTTATAACGGAGCTTTATTGTTTAAACATGCCTTAAATAATTTTAAATCCATTGGGAAATAAGCTCAACCGTCAAATACCAGAATCCATGCCTGTTATTTGGTAATAACCTGCCTTATTCTTATATTTATTAGCAATTCCAAAGCATTTAACATTCTCTTAACTAACTTTTAATATTTTCCGGATTAAAACGCTTTATCTTTTTGGTGGTAGTTTTGATAAATTCACTTTCACGGAGTGTAAATTTTCTGATGCGTCTGTACAAAGGCAGATCCTTGTTAATGCTTTTTACTATATCATTGAACAGATTAAAAAGTTCATCCTTTGATAAACTTACACCTTTAAATTTCTCTTTTATATATTCAAGGTTAGGCAGTATATTAGCATGAATATGTGTTTCTCCGGTTGATTCATCAACCTGACCTAAAACAAGTGATTCCTGTACACAGGGATTTCTGTTTATTGAAGCCTCCAACTCTTCAGGATACACATTTTTACCATTATTTGTTATTATTATATTTTTGCTTCTTCCTGTTATATATACATACCCTGATTTATCAATGGTTCCCAGATCTCCGGTATGAAACCAGCCATCCACTATGGTCTTTTTTGTTTCGGTTTCATCCCTGTAGTAGCCTAACATTACGTTTTCCCCTTTAACAAGGATTTCTCCAATTCCTTTCTCATCAGGATTGTTTATTTTTACTTCTACTCCCGGTAAAGGTTTCCCTACACTATTGTCCCTGAATTCCAGATCTCTGTTTCCGGTAACCAGGGGAGCACATTCTGTGAGACCGTAACCCTGCAGGACTTTGATTCCCATTCTTCTGAAGCCCTTTGACACAGCAGGATCAATTGCAGCAGCACCTGTCAATATCAGTCTGAGTTTTCCGCCCACACTATCATGTATCTGCTTAAAAACTTTTTTCCTTATATCAATATGAAAAATACAATTTAAGAGTGTAGTAATAAATAAAACTATTTTTAGTTTTATTTTGCCAAACCTTTGCTTTCCAGCCTGGGCCCAGATTTTTTTATACAAATTTTCAAGTATGAGAGGTACTACCACCAATATGGTTGGCTTCACCTCTTTAAGATTCTTCCCGATGTACTTAAGACCTTCGTTGAAAGATATGGTTGCTCCGGAATATATAAATGCAAGAAACCCTATGGTGCACTCATAGGTGTGATGCATAGGCAGAATTGACAATGATGAGTCATTGCTCTCAACAAGGACTGTAGAACGGACCGAAACTACATTTGAGCATATATTACTGTGGCTTAGCATTACTCCTTTTGCAAGTCCGGTTGTCCCTGAAGTAAAGAGCAGAACGGCCAGCGAATTGGAATCTACGTTAGCTTCAACAAAATCAAGATTTCCTGCTTCGATTAGCATACGACCCTTTTCAAGCAGACCTCTGAAGGATTTATAAAAGCTGTTGTCCTGACAGGCATCCATATTAATAAAATGTTTAAGTGACAGTTCGGTTTTTGAGAGTTCTTCCATGCAAGCGTTATGCTTATCTGAATAGATGACAGCGTCGGCATGACATCTTTGAAGAATATTGCCGATTTCCGAAATATGCAGTTCCCGATCTATTGGTACAACTATTCCTGTACCCCCAACTGTTGAAAGATATGATACGCACCATTCATATCTGTTTTCCCCAATTACGGCTATACATTTATCCTTGAGTCCAAGACTTAACAATGCTGTTCCAAAAGCATCAACATCAGCTTTAAACTGCGAATAAGTAACAATTTCATTTTCACCCTTATTATTTAATAAAAAAGCTGCTTTATCTCCATAAATTGATGCGCTTTGATATAACATTTCCTTCAAATTTTCTACAGTTCTTACAGTATATAGTGCCGTTTTCTGCATGTTTCCACCTCATATGCCCATTTTTGAATAAAATATAATTGAACTATAACATACTGATATTTACTAGGCAATCATTCAGTTAAAATTATTATTTTGTTCAAAAGCCTTCCTTCTCATCTTCGCCTTGCCGCAAGCCAAATTCTCTCGCTCAAAAATCTCCGACCTCACACCGAGATATTTTGGCAATTATCGAGGCGGATGGACGCAGCCTTGCTGACGCAAGTCAAGGACGACAACAAAGAAAAGTGACAAAATGGCCGGCGTGAGGCGTGTTGTACATTGTCAATAGAGGGTACTAAATTTTGATACGGACATTTAATAATAAAGTGTCATGTATAAAGACATAATTTATAGACTTGAAAACCGTAATATTTATAATACAAACTATGCTATTTAGAAAAAAACATGCCCAAAATACTTATTTTCACGAGTATTTTGGGCAATTATTTAATTTAGTAGAATAACTCTTCCGGTAATTACCCCTTCAGCATCTCTGGAAAATTGAACAGCAGTACGCTTGCCGTCTTTTTCTGAAACAAATACCATATCAGCTGCTCCAACCTGATCTTTTTCAAATATGGAGTTTGCGTCGACAGACATGCTGTAATCCTTATATTCATAGCAGGCCAGCCCTTCTTTATTGTATGTGACTTCTTTCACTGATTCGGGAATTACAACACCTTTTTCGAGTTCTTTCTTCAGTTGGGTCTCAGCCTCTTTATCTGCATTATTTTTTGGTTCTGAAGCAGGTACCTCTATTGTTGAACTACTCTTTTCCTTACCAGGTACTCCGGCTGTATCTCCGAATAATTCTTTGAGATACTTATCGGCCTTGTCATGATCTGCTTTTTTAACGTCAATAGGCAGATCAAACAGAACATTGACTCCATCAAATCCTTCATTTGGAGTGATTTCACCTGTTTGCCCATCAATCCTGTACGGCTTGTTATCCAAAAAAGCACCCGAACTGACACTTAAATACAGTCCTCTGTCAGCAAACATTTCAATTCCATCACACTCAACAAGCCTGTACATTACTCCATCAATTACACTTTCACTATAGCCTCCGTTCATAGTAGCTATATTTACCTGCCAGGGCTTCTGACCTTTGATCAAAGGAGATATAAAAAAACTGACTTTATTATATTCCTCATCCTGCGTCCTGGGCATTTTGCTGCCATCCTGTTTTGCTACGGACACTACTGCATAGGTTCTGTCAGGATGAATTTCTTCTGCCGAGCTTTTGAAATCGCTTAAACCTTTACCTGATGTAATACCCAGAAGTGTGATATTATACCCCCCCGCTGATACTGTTTTATTTATTTCTATTGAATTTTTTTCTTCAAAAGCCTTAGCAAGTGTCTGATCTCCGAAGTGTTCGGCTACCTGTTTTGGGTTAAGCAGCTGCCAGGCCGCAAACGCAGTTATTGACATTGTTAATATTATGGCTGCTGAAATGAGAGCTCCAGCCA
>JAQSXC010000341.1 GCA_029266335.1 Eubacterium sp.
GTCGGTTGTTCTGCCATTTTTTTGGACAGCAGTAGCTTCTGCTATAATCATTCCCACACCACCCACAGCTCTGCTGACGTAGTGATTAAAGTGAAATTCACCTGCTTTACCTGTTTCATCAGAAGAATACATACACATCGGGGGCATGACAATTCTGTTCTTCAATACAGTATTTTTCAAATTATAACTTTTAAAGGTATTCATACTTTCATCTCCTTAAATAAATTTATTGCTTAATGCAATTATATTAGTTATACTACATTTTAGGAAGTAGTGATATTTTTATCATATTATTTCACAAAAGTAAGTATTGTGATATTTCAACAGCTACAAGGAGTATTTATGAATGCAATTAAACTGGAACGTGGGAATCCAAATGAAAAATGTCCCATAGAAACAGCAATAGATCTCATTGGCAGTAAGTGGACTTTTTTAATAATCAGAGATCTGCTGATAGATGGGACGGTACGTTTTGGCGACTTTTTAAGATCATTAGAGGGAATAAGCCCAAAAACCCTGTCGGTAAGGCTTCGTGAACTGGAGAGGTATGGCATTATTACAAGAACAGTTTATCCTGAAATTCCTCCCAGGGTCGAATACACTCTGACCGAAAAAGGCAGGCAATTGGAAACTGTGTTTATAGAAATAAAAAAATGGGGACTCACTTTTATTAAAACTTAGGTACATGAATTATAAAACACATCGCCAGACCTTTAACAGTACGGCGATGTGTTTTATTTTAAAGCGTAAATTACTAATATATGCGCTGACAGCTCAATGCTCTCAACTTATTTAATTACCGACATTCCACCCATATACGGCTGCAATGCTGCCGGAATATTCACCGAACCGTCTGCATTCAGATTATTTTCAAGGAATGCAATTAACATTCTTGGAGGTGCAACCACTGTATTGTTTAATGTGTGTGCAAAATATTTACCGTTTTCCCCGTCTACACGGATCTTAAGGCGGCGGGCCTGTGCATCACCCAGATTTGAACAGCTTCCAACCTCAAAATATTTCTTCTGTCTTGGTGACCAGGCCTCAATATCAACAGATTTTACCTTTAAATCTGCCAAATCACCAGAACAGCATTCCAGTGTTCTGACAGGTATATCCAATGAGCGGAAAAGATCTACAGTATTCTGCCAGAGTTTGCCGTACCACAGCATGCTGTCTTCAGGCTCACATACAACTATCATTTCCTGCTTTTCAAACTGATGAATTCTATAAACTCCTCTTTCCTCAAGACCATGCGCTCCCTTTTCTTTTCTGAAGCACGGGGAATAGCTGGTGAGGGTCTGCGGCAATGAGCTTTCTGGCAAAATGGTATCTATAAACTTACCTATCATTGAATGTTCGCTGGTTCCGATCAGGTACAAATCTTCACCTTCTATTTTGTACATCATCGCATCCATTTCTGCAAAGCTCATAACTCCTGTTACAACTTCACTTCTGATCATGAATGGAGGGATACAGTATGTAAATCCCCTGTCTATCATGAAGTCTCTGGCATATGATATTACTGCCGAATGAAGTCTTGCTATATTGCCCATCAGATAGTAGAAACCGTTTCCGGCAACTTTTCTGGCACTGTCCAAATCTATTCCGCTGAGTTTTTCCATAATCTCAGTGTGGTATGGAACATCAAAATCTTTTAAAGCAGGTTCTCCGTAACGCTGAACTTCAACATTTTCGCTGTCGTCCTTTCCCAGGGGAACGCTTGGGTCGATAATGTTAGGAATTGTCATCATTATTGTTTTAACTTTTGCTTCAAGCTCATTTTCCTTGACTTCCAGTTCAGCCAAACGTTCTGCCTGCGCATTAACCTTCTTCTTCAGCTCTTCTGCTTCATCCTTCTTACCCTGAGCCATAAGTCCGCCAATCTGCTTTGAAATCTTGTTTCTGTCGGCTCTCAAGGCTTCTGCCTCCTGTTTTGCGCTGCGCAGCTCAATATCCAGTGTTATAACCTCATCAACCAGGCTCAGCTTCTTGTCCTGGAACTTATTCCTGATGTTTTGCTTTACGATTTCGGGATTTTCTCTTACAAATTTTAAATCAAGCATATTACACTCTCCTAATATTAATTTATTTTATTCATTACTTAAAAGCAAGAATGAGAGTAATTTGTTTTTGTTTAAACCGACTGTAGATACCATGAACAATAAAAAAACTCTCATCCCCATTAATCACTGGGACGAAAGTATTCCGCGTTGCCACCCAAATTGCCGGTAATAGTTTACCGACCACTCAAATAAGGTATTATAGAGGATACCAACCTTTCGACTTTTCATCGAAAGCTCAAAAAGTGGACTGATCTAATCTTTCACCGATTCGCACCAACCACCGGCTCTCTTAAGAAATTATTAAATCTTGGCTTTTATCATCGCTTACTTCAAATATGCCTCGGTATACTTGCGCGCCGATTTTGTGTCGAACATAGTGAGACATCTACCTTTACAAAATCGTGCGCCTCCGCCGGAGGCTATATAATCAGTCAAAAAGATTTCCCACTAATGAAATTTATGACTCTCGCCACCAGTAAAGAGGGAGTCATTTTTTTAACTGATGATATATCATTATGCATAATTATATATATTTTTATGCTTATTTTCAAGCAAAACTTGTTTGAGCATCTCAGAAGCATTTTCGAAACAAACCCGGTTTGTCATGCAAAGT
>JAQSXC010000342.1 GCA_029266335.1 Eubacterium sp.
TTTGGGACTCAGAAGCCTGTACTTTGTACTGGCTGCAATGCAGGAGAAGTTCAAGTATGTTAAGTTTGGTGTTGCTTTAATACTTATGTTTACAGGAGTGAAACTGGGAATACTGTTCTTCCACATAGAAATTCCAATAATATATTCATTGCTGACAATATTCACAATATTGATAGGCAGCGTAATTGTTTCATTACTTGTTAACAAGCATCAGGAAAAAAAAGAAAAAGAGCTGGAACTTAAAAAAGTTGATCTTTAAGTTCCATAATTAATTTTGTAAAAATAAATTCAGGGGCTTTTACAAGCCCCTGAGTTTATTTTTTTTTTAGCAGTCATGGTTATGATCGTTACCATTGCAGAAGCAGCAGAACAAAATAATAATAATTATTATGACAAAAATCATATTGTTGTCTGAACAACTACCTTTACCACCAAAGAAACCACCCATAAAATAACACTCCCTCCAAAATAAAAATTATTATAATTAATAAGTAGTCATGGATATAATTCTGTTCTAATAAGGTTTGAACTAAAAATTTATCCAGCTAATAACATACTATTCAAGATGCATTTATTTGTTACAAATAAAAAATTAAAAGTGCATACCATTATTTTTAAAAATTAATATAATAAACTAAAAGATTTTTTATTGTATGGGAATTAATCATTCTGAGTGAACTTTCTTGGAGGTGTATTTAATGAGGGCATTCAAAAAGAAATCACAGCATAATGCCAGGTTTACCAAAGATCCCGCCGCTGTAAATGAAGCAAGCAAAGCAATTTTTGAAATGGATTTTCAGCAGTATATTGGTCAGACAGTAACTGTATTTGTAAATGCCGGAGGGGAAGTAGGAAAGTTCTTTTCTGTGCATTATGTCCCTTCAATAAAAATGCATCAGTGGGATCAATGGCGGTTATTCCTATAATGAGCATTGCGGCATTTGTACATAATACCCTGGGTTCCAGATCCTCTTTTTAAGCTGGTAAAGTTATATGAATTAATGTAGACTTATTGTGATAAAATTACATATGACTATGAATGAAAAGGCAGGATTTATGAATTGTATCGATGAAATAATTTACCCTGAGAACGTTGGATATATTATTGATAAGCTTAATGAAAAAGGTTTTGAGGCATTTCTGGTTGGTGGCTGTGTAAGAGACTCCATACTGGGAAGAACCCCATATGATTGGGATGTAACTACAAATGCGCAGCCTGAAGAAGTAAAGAAGATTTTTAGTAAAACATATGATACCGGTATAAAGCATGGGACAGTCAGTGTGGCAGTAAACAATGATTTTTTTGAGGTAACCACCTATAGGATAGATGGAAAATATACTGATTCCAGAAGGCCGGACAATGTAAGTTTTACCACAAATTTGAGAGAGGATTTGGCCAGACGGGATTTCACCATAAACGCCTTAGCCTATAATCCTAAAACAGGTCTGGTTGATTTTTTTGACGGTTTAAAGGATCTCCGGGACAGGCAGATAAAAGCTGTTGGAGACCCAGGCCTCAGATTTCTTGAAGATGCCTTGAGAATGTTAAGGGCTATAAGATTTAGTGCCCAGTTGGGTTTCAATATTGAAAAAAGCACTTTTGAGGCTATATGTGAAAACTCAGGTTCAATCAGGAATATCAGCAGAGAAAGAATAAGAGATGAGGTCAATAAATTAATAACCTCACCTAATCCCGCCTGCTTTAATGATTTATATAAAGCAGGGCTTTTAGCTCATATAATACCTGAGTTTATTCCCTGCTATGCAACCGGACAGAATAACCCCTATCACATTTATAACGTTGCAGAACATATAATACACACTGTTGAAGCCGTTGAAAACACTGATATCCTCAGGTGGACAATGCTTTTGCACGATATAGGGAAGCCTGCCAGAAAAACAACCGATGAAAAGGGAATAGATCATTTTTACGGGCATCCTGAAGTCAGTGTTCAAATGGCAGATAGAATACTGACTGATTTACGCTTTGACAAGGATTCCATAAAGAAGATTCTAACATTGGTAAATTTCCATGATATAGATATATTTGATACAGCAAAGTCAATCAGGAAGGTTGCCAATAAGGTTGGTGAAAATCTGTTTTTACAGCTGGTAGAGGTGCAGAGAGCTGATGCAATGGGTCAAAATCCTGTTTTTCTGGACAAGCGGCTTGAAAAGTTGGATAATATAAAACATATTTATAATGAAATCAAGGCTAAAAATCAGTGCTTAAGATTATCACAAATGGCTTTAAACGGGAACGATCTGATTTCTCTGGGAATGAAGCCGGGGAAAGAAATGAAGGAAATACTCACTTATCTTTTTGATATGGTATTGGAAAATCCCGAACTTAATGACAGGGAAAAGCTGATTGAGCTGGCCAGAAAACGTATTTTATGAGGAGTGTAGGATTTGACAGGTCTTGGAACAATAGTTAATGCAGGAGCGGTAATTGCAGGGGGAGTTGCGGGAACGCTGCTGAGAAGCGGCATACCGGAAAAGTATAAAAAAATCGTAATGCAGGGAATAGGTCTTTCAGTTCTATTCATCGGAATATCCGGAACCATTAAAGAGATGATAACAATTGTTAACGGTAACAAGCTGGACAGGCAGTTCGTAATGCTTATGATCTTCAGTCTGGTAATCGGGGGATTGCTGGGAGAGTTTCTAAAAATTGAAAAGAGGCTTGAAAACGTTGGCATCTGGTTTCAAAGTAAAATTCCTTCAAAAGGCGGATCGTTTTCTGATGGTTTTGTTACGGCCAGCCTTGTTTATTGTGTAGGTGCAATGGCTATCGTTGGGTCGTTGGAAGATGGATTGTCAGGAAACCCTTCTACTTTATTTGCAAAATCCATCCTTGATGGTGTGAGTGCCGTCATATTTGCAGCTACCCTTGGTATCGGAGTGGCTTTTTCAGCATTGCCGGTTTTTATATACCAGGGAGGAATAACGCTGCTGGCCGGTCTTCTACAGCCATGGCTGACAGAGACGGTTATCTCACAGATGTCATTGGTGGGAGGAATATTGATTTTTGCAATAGGAATAAACCTTCTTGAAATAAAAAAGATTAATGTGGGAAATCTACTTCCATCAATTTTCATTCCTGTGCTGTATTACTTGATAAGTACTGCTTTTCATTAATGGTGTGTAAAATAAATTTAATATTTTTTTGTGTAAAAAGGTTGACAAAACTGCAGTTGCCCTTTATAATAACTTTTGCGTGATAGTAATGCGGGTTTAACTCAGCGGTAGAGTGTCACCTTGCCAAGGTGAAAGTCGAGAGTTCGAATCTCTTAACCCGCTCCAGGTCCGATTCCCATCACCCGCTCCATTACAAAAGAACTGTTCCATTAGGAACAGTTCTTTTGTTTTTGTCTCCGGAAATATCAGAGCGTTACAATCCCGATTTAGCCCTGATGTTTAAGAAAAATTCAGTCTACAACTTTCTGGTATACCATGGTAAAATTAAAGAGTATTTTTTACATTTATGTGTTATAAAGTCTTATTAATCAATTATTTGAAAAAAGAATACTCTTATCTGGCGCGGAATTAAAAGTCCATAGGAAAAGAATCAAGCCTTATCAGGCTCACGATAAGTGCGGGTTAAAAATGGTTTATTATTGTGAGCCGGAAAGGCTGAAGGTACTACACATGGGAAAAATAAAAGTTTTATCAATTGACGGAGGAGGTATCAGAGGAATACTTCCGGCAATGATTCTGGCAAAAGTTGAAGAAATGACCGGAAAACCTGTTTGCAGGATGTTTGATCTTATAGCCGGAACGTCCACGGGAGCTATTATTGCTCTGGCTTTAACAATGCCCTCAAAAGACAATAAAAATTTGCCTGCATACAGCGCCAGCCAATTGGTCAACCTCTATGTGGAAAGAGGGAACAGGATATTTTCCACCAATATTTTTCATAAAATTGCTACTTTGGATGGAATTGCAGACGAAAAGTATAAATCTTCGGGTATTGAGTCTGTATTAAAAGATTATTTCGGCCCCACAATGCTGTCTGATGCCTTGACTCCACTTCTGATTCCGGCTTATGAAATCGGTCTTAGAACACCATTCTTCTTTAAAAGCCGCCATGCTAAAAATCCTGAAAAGGAAAACTATGATTATCTCATGTGGCAGGTTGCAAGAGCGACATCAGCGGCGCCAACATACTTTGAACCCTTTAAACTTGAGACAAAACAGGAGCACGGTGCAGATTACTTTGCCTTTATTGACGGTGGTGTCTATGCAAATAACCCGTCAATGTGCGCTTTTGCTGAAGCAAAGGTAATGTTCGGAAATGATGAGGATATTCTGATGATGTCGCTTGGAACAGGAGAACTCAGCAGGGGAATACCCTATGAGGAAGCAAAGGACTGGGGCCTCATTAACTGGGCCAAACCCATGCTGGGAATAGTATTTGACGGAGTAAGCAATACAGTAGACTATCAGCTGAGACAGCTGCTGACGGATAACAGATACTACAGGATACAGTCAAGCCTGGCTGAGCTTGGCAAGGGAATTGATGATGCAAGTGACGAAAATATACATCAGCTGAAGCTTCTGGGCCAAAAAACCATTGAAGAGTGGCAGAAAAACGGAAAATTGGACAAGCTCTGCAGTCAGCTTGTATAGAATTCATTATGGATATAAAAATCAGACAACTAATGGACTATGATTTAAGGAAGTAACCGTTGAGGAAACTGTAAAAAACTTATCAGCCGCTGGTATTTAATTCTACACTAAGGCATGATTAAATAATAAAACTCCGTTTTGAGGCGAGATATTTTTTGTCAAGACAAGGCGGAGGAAGGCGCAATAATTGCTTTATTGGAACTGACGACAACGAAGTATTGACGAAAAATAGCCGTCTCAAAATGGGGAAGTTATTATTTTATCATGCTTAATCAGCTTGTACAAGATAATTCATCAATTTAAGTGAATTGTCTGCAAATTATTTCGTAAAAACCAGAATGTTGTGAATACATTACTTATAGAATATACTGTACAGCTAGAGTACTATTGATAAGCGGACTAATAGTAACTTTTACTCCTCTCGCAGCGTTTGCTGGTGAAGCAGACCTTGTGACACCTGAACTTTCAGACAGTCAGAATAATTTGCTATACATCGGCATGCTGGTATGTATACTGGGAATGTTCTTCGGGTTATTTCAATTTATCAAGGTCAGAAACATAAGAGCTCACAAAAGTATGCTTGATGTAGCAAACACCATTTATGAAACCTGTAAGACCTATCTGGTCCAGCAGGGGAAATTTCTTGCGCTTTTACTTGTTTTCATTGGTGTTTGTATAGCGTTCTATTTTGGCTTCCTGCAGGATAAGGGAGTCGGAGGTGTGATACTGATCCTGTGCTGGACAGTTGTCGGAATTCTGGGTTCCTACAGTGTTGCCTGGTATGGAATACGTATGAATACTCTTGCAAACAGCAGAATGGCTTTTTCGGCTCTTGAAAAAAAACCGTTAAAGTTGTTGAGTATACCCCTGGATTCAGGAATGAGCATTGGTGTAATACTTATTTGCGTTGAGCTCGTTATGATGCTCATAATCTTGAGATTCGTTCCCAATGAACTGGCAGGAGCAAGTTTTATAGGTTTTGCCATAGGAGAATCACTGGGTGCCAGTGCTCTGCGTATAGCAGGAGGTATTTTTACCAAAATTGCAGATATTGGCTCCGACCTGATGAAGATTGCTTTTAAGATTAAGGAAGATGATCCCCGAAATCCCGGTGTTATTGCAGATTGCACCGGAGACAATGCAGGTGACAGTGTAGGACCAACGGCTGATGGGTTTGAAACCTATGGGGTTACCGGAGTTGCACTGATTACTTTTATAGTTCTGGCAGTTACAGGCGAACTCCAGAGTGATATGCTTATCTGGATATTTACCATGCGTGTTCTCATGATAGTTACATCAATTGCAGCCTTCTATATTAACAAACTTTTCAGCAAGCTCAGATTTGGCGGCAAGACAGATATGGATTTTGAAAAACCGCTGACCAGTCTGGTTTGGATAACATCAGCTTTATCAATAGTGGTTACCTTTGTGGTAAGCTTAATCATGATCGGACCTGATACGGCCATTGGTGATAAAGCAAATAATCTATGGGTTGTTCTTTCGACAATAATCAGCTGCGGTACTCTTGGAGCAGCTCTGATCCCTGAATTTACAAAAATATTTACAAGTCCCAAATCCATTCATGTAAATGAAACAGTGACAGCATCCAAAGAGGGCGGACCTTCGCTGAATATTCTGTCAGGTCTGGTAGCCGGTAATTTCAGCGCTTTCTGGAAGGGTATGGTATTTGTAGTATTGATGTTTGCAGCATATTCAGCCAGCAAATTTGGATTGGGAGATATAATGTCCTATCCGTCCATATTTGCTTTTGGTCTGGTTGCCTTCGGTTTCCTGGGAATGGGCCCGGTTACCATAGCTGTCGACAGTTATGGACCGGTAACAGATAATGCCCAGTCGATTTACGAATTATCCCTCATTGAAGAAATACCTGATATAAATAAGGAAATAGAGCGGGATTTCGGCTTCAAACCTGATTTTGAAAATGCAAAATATTATCTTGAAGCCAATGACGGTGCCGGAAATACCTTTAAGGCCACT
>JAQSXC010000128.1 GCA_029266335.1 Eubacterium sp.
GCTGATAAATGACCGGGGAATTATTATTCTATAAAAAGCCGTATTTGTTATAAACACCCTCCTGAGATCTGCAATCCTGGCATTTTACCGGAGGGTGTTGTATATTTTACAGAGTTATTTTATCAATTGCCAGCAATTCTTCTTCGGAGAAGTCCAGATTTTCAAGAATTTTAACATTCTCTAATATCTGCTCCTTTTTACTGGCTCCTATCAGTACAGAAGTAACAAGTTCCTTTCTCAGTACCCAGGCCAGTGCCATCTGGGCAAGTGTCTGCCCTCTTTGAAGTGCTATCTCGTTAAGTGCCCGGATCTTTACAAGTTTATCCTCGGTTATGCTGCTTTCAGTAAGAAATGGTGACTTATGTTTTCCTGCTCTTGAATCAGCCGGAATACCATCAATATATCTGTTGGTCAGCATTCCTTGTGCCAGAGGACTGAATGCAATCAAACCTATCCCCTTCTCATTTGCATATTCCTTCAGTCCACCATCTTCTATCCATCTGTTGAACATGGAATATGAAGGCTGATGAATGACAAAAGGTGTTCCCAGCTGCTTTAATATCTCATATGCCTGTGCAGTCTGTTCCTTGGAGTAATTTGAAATACCCGCATATAATGCTTTACCCTGTCTTACCGCAGAATCCAATGCCAGCATTGTTTCCTCCACCGGAGTTTCAGTATCAGGTCTGTGTGAGTAAAAAATGTCTACATAATCCAGGCCAAGTCTTTTAAGACTCTGATCCAGGCTGGACAGCATATATTTTCTTGAACCCCAATCTCCATATGGTCCGGGCCACATGCCATACCCTGCTTTTGTTGAGATGATCAATTCATCCCGGTATGGTTTCAGGTCTTTCGAAAGTAGGCGCCCCAGGTTCTCTTCAGCCGATCCCGGAGGTGGCCCGTAATTATTTGCTGCATCAAAATGAGTTATTCCCTGGTCAAAGCAGGTAAACAATATTTCCTTCATATTTTCATAATTATCAATATGTCCAAAGTTATGCCACAATCCTATGGAAATTGCCGGCAGCTTCAGACCGCTTTTACCGCATCTGTTATATTTCATGTTCTGGTATCTGGTATCATTAGCTATATACATATATTTCCTCCTATTCAGCCTCCCACAGCGCTCTTGCAGCGATATCGCACCGGACACGGTGAGAAAGTCTATCTTGAGAAACCGTGCAAAACATTCGGCTTTCCTTAATAGCCGCTGCCCTTTGCCTGCTCCTTGTTCGCTATTGCTACTGAAGCACTGGCTCCAATTCTGCTGGCTCCTGCGTCAACCATTGCCTTTGCTGTCTCGTAATCTCTTATACCTCCGGAGGCTTTAACTCCTAAATCCGGCTTAACAATATCACGCATCAGCCTGATATCTGCTACTGTAGCTCCACCGGTACTAAAGCCCGTTGATGTCTTAACGAAGTCTGCGCCCGCCTCCTTACATATCCGGCAGCAAATCTTCTTCTCTTCATCTGTGAGAAGGCAGGTTTCAAGTATAACTTTAACAAGTGCCTTACCCTTTGCTGCCTGCACTACAACAG
Source organism: Eubacterium sp. (assembly GCA_029266335.1). GTDB lineage: Bacteria > Bacillota > Clostridia > Acetivibrionales > DSM-1351 > Ruminiclostridium. The sequence goes on from JAQSXC010000128.1 coordinate 1,545, forward strand.
CTACATCCTGTCTAACATAATCAAAATCACCTGCTTTGACAGCACCCACATTTATGACCATATCAACTTCTTTTGCCCCATTTTGTATAGCTTCAGACGCCTCAGCGGACTTGACTGCCGATGTTGTTGCTCCAAGAGGAAAGCCTATTACAGTACACACTTTTACTTTGCTGTCCTTTAACAGCTGACTGCACAAAGTTACATAACATGGGTTTACACATACTGAAGCAAATCCATACTCAATTGCCTCACTGCAAAGCTTTTCTATCTGAGCTTTTGTAGTTTCTGGTTTAAGAGCGGTGTGGTCTATCAATCCTGCAATATTCATGTTTATCTCCATTTCCGGCAAGGGTTATTTTCTGAAATTCCCTTACCTCTTTTTATTTATAAATTTTCAGTGCATTAGTCAGTAATTATAACTATCAAAGGGAAATTAACTATCCCTTCTTATTATCACCAATTCCTAAGGAAAATTCAAGCAAAGAAAATTATAAAAAAAATAGGTTAGTCGTCATCGACTAACCATGTAAAGGGGGTCAAAATGTATTTTGTGAGGTCAATATTATATTGGCCAGAAATTGAAAAATTTATACAAAAGTTTTTAGAATTTTTTGAATCTAATATTTTAGTAGCTTTGAGTAAATACTAACCTTAATAAACTATTAAATTGTACAGTAAAATAAATACTTAAAAAGAGGTGTTGAAAAATGGAGCTCCAAAATAACATAATTAATTTTGAAGGCTTAAACGATAAAAATACCCTTGAAGTAGTCAGGAGCAGGCTAAAACCCGGAGAAACTCTGATTCTCGACATAGGTAACAATTTTTATCATCAGGCAGATCAGGTCTATGACATACTTTCCAAGAATGGCTACTATGTCAGAAAAACTGTTGTAAACGGAAGAAATCAGTTGCTTGTGGCCTTCGAAGATAACAAGCATCAGATGTATTGAGCTATAGAAAACTAAAACCCAAAATCATAAGCATATCAGCTGGATTTTGGGTTTGTTTATTTGTTGATAAATAATTTATTTTATATTACTATTCTGCATTTATCGCATAATAACAATTATGGATTTATTTATTAGCCTCATATATTCCCTTTGGAACAAATACTTCCAGCAACTTATGTTTAAATTCTATCGAGGCAGGAAACAGATCTGATTTCTCTCCATCCACTGTCAGAGCAATTGGAGATTTGCTTTTAAGCTCACACTTCTTTGCCTTTAAAATGATAACATTTTTGTCATTTACCGATTCCTTGCTGAGAACTTTAAAGAATATACTTGCCAGATTTATATTGGAACATTTTTTTACAAGAATGATATCCATGTATCCATCTGTAAAATCAGCTTCATTTAACAGATTTGGAAAGCCTGCAGCCTGCTTTCCGTTTACAATTAAAAATAATATAAATTTTCCTTCTATTATATGTTCGTCAGCTGTAACCTTCAGGTCAAAGCTTTTTATATTGGCTACTTCAGTTAACCCTTTCAGATAGTATGCAAATGGTCCGAAATTCTTCTTAAGTTCACTGTTTGTACTGAAAGAAACGTCAACAAAATTTCCACCCGCAAACGTACTTAGAAAATAATGTGAATTGTTTATTTGCCCTACATCACAGTTTAGCGTATTTCCTTGAAGTATTATGTTCAGGCTTTCATTCAAGGAATTGATACCCAGACATTTGGCAAAATCATTACAGGTACCTGAAGGAATAACTCCGATAGGCATTTTAATATCATTATCCAGAAGGATGTTTGCTACAAAATTAATTGTACCATCACCGCCTGAAGCAATTACAAAATCATATATTCCGGATTTCAATGCCCCCACAAGATAGTCATTGTTTGCATCTACCAGCCTGTATGGCTGAACCAGAATACCTCTCTTTTGAAATGTAGCCAATATGTAATCCAATTCATTAGGGACCTTGTGTCCTCCCGAAATGGGATTATATACGAATAATGCGTTTTTCAAAGCTTCACCTCCTGTAATAAAACTCTCACTATTTATAATGCCTCAATTCAAAGGAAATTTTTCGATTGTAAAAAAAATTCCTCAACGGCGTTTCAATGATATAAAAGTTACTATTTGTGACCTCTATATCATTATAATAAATGAATTTACTTTGAAAATCAATAAAATTGGGAATAGGAGGCCGGTGTGAAAACTCGAGGTCATAACCGTGTAAAAAATAAACATACTTTTTATATCATTACAACAAGTGCTATTATGTATTAGCCGCACTGCAGCAAATAAATATTATGTAATGGGGAGGCAGACAAACCAGGTTTGCTGCCAGCCCCTAAATGACGCTAAACTAACCTTTAACGGTTGACACTTCTTTCAGCCATCTCTATTGCTTTTGAAACCATACTGCCGCAATCTCTTGAAGATACTGATCCCCAGCCCTCAGCTGAAACTTTGTTGTAGACTCCAAGCTCTTTGGCAATCTCCTCTTTAAGGGCTTCTGACATGATACTCTTATGTCTACTCATAGTTAGTGCCTCCTTTTTAAGGCATTTTAACTGCGTATTAAAATTCATCAGAGCACACTTATAAACCGCCCATCAACCTTAATACGCTTTTCTGCCTTGATTTATTTTAGCGTGCAATTATATTTTGTGATTTTCGAAGTAAAATTATAACGCATCAGTTCAGAGAAAATTTATCGGTTGTAGAAAAATTTTCTTACCTCACTTTCGTTTCAATGAGGCAAAGGTCACTGTTAGTGACTCTTGTCTCATTATAAAGGTAATTGTTTTCACGCTATCCACATTATTCACATACTTTTTTTGCCATTATTCTTGGAAAACACAATATATGCTGGCATTACAATTATAGAACAACAATATTTTGTATCTAATATTTTATTATTGATTTCGGTCAGTTTTTTTACCCATTTATACACACTTTTCATATAAATTGTGGATAACCGTGGTTTAATCAACCTCCATCAATCCCTTGATATAACTGCATTACAGTATATCGAAATATTCACAATGTTGATAACTTAAAAAAACTGTGGATAATTTATTATTTATCCACAGTTTTTAAACTACAGCACAATTGGCTGCTTACTATTCAATATTCATGCTGATATCAACAGAGTTGGCTGAATGTGTGAGCTTACCAATTGATATAATATCAACACCTGTACGTGCAACATCGTAAATAGTTTCTTCAGTTATATTTCCGGAAGCCTCCACAAGGGCTCTCTTGTTTATTAACCCAACTGCTTCTGCCATTTTTGCGTTTGTCATATTATCCAGCATGATAATATCAGCTTTACAGTCAAGTGCTTCCTGTACTTCTTCCAGGGACTCGACCTCTACCTCTATTTTTACGGTATGTGGTATATTTGCTCTGACACGGTTAACAGCATTGGTAATACCTCCTGCTGCTGCGATATGGTTATCCTTTATTAGAACTCCGTCTGACAGTGAAAATCTGTGGTTTGAGCCCCCCCCTGCATTTACGGCGTATTTCTCTAAAAGTCTCAACCCAGGTGTGGTTTTTCTTGTATCTGCAATTTTTACTGGGAGACCCTTAACCTTCATTGCATATCTGTTGCTCATTGTAGCAATTGCTGACAAACGCTGCAGAAAGTTTAGTGCTGTTCTTTCGCCTTTTAGAAGCGCTCTTGTAGGACCACTGACCCGTGCAATAATATCTCCGTACTTTACACTGTCTCCATCTTTTACTAATGGGGTAAACTTTACTCTGCTGTCCAATATTTCAAATACATACCTTGCCACATCAAGTCCCGCTATAACAGCATCCTGCTTGGCTAAAAACTCCGCATTGGAATTATCATCCTCGCCAATTATATTATCGGTCGTAATATCTCCTAAAGGCATATCCTCCTTTAAAGCATTCATTACGACATCATTCAAATAAAATTTATCCAGTTTCATATTAACGGTTTTCCTCCTGTATATGTGCTATAAATATATCGAATAACAAATTTAAATACTTGTATTTACCTTAATACCTTAACAATGTTCCGCTTCCAGTTAACATCATCAGTTTTGTCAAAATCAGATCTGAAATGCGCTCCCCGGCTCTCTTTTCTCTCCAGCGCCGATTCTATAACCAGAGTAGCTACAGTCAACATATTTGCAACCTCCAGTTTAATCAGGCTAAAGCCTGTAAAATCGCTGAATCGGTTATAAATACTCTTAATAATACTTTGTGCAGTTTGAAGCCCCTGTTCATTACGTATGATTCCTACATACCTGGTCATGGTATTTTGAATCTCTTCCTTCATGGTCTTTAGAATTTCGTCATTGCTTTTATTTAAGGTGTAGTTGTCTTTAATATCAAGCAGTGAGCTGTCGGCAGCATTTTTGTCCTCTGAAATTTTTCTTGCAATCTTACGGCCAAAAACCAATCCTTCCAACAATGAGTTGCTGGCAAGCCTATTGGCTCCGTGAATTCCCGTACATGCCACCTCTCCGCAGGCAAATAATCCTGCTATATTTGTCTGCCCGTCAATATCAGTTTTTATTCCTCCCATGCAATAGTGCTCTGCAGGCGCTACAGGAATAAAATCCTTTGAGATATCTATACCGTAATCAAGACAGGTTTTGAATATATTCGGAAATCTATTCTCAATATATTCTCTGCTTTTGAATGTAATATCCAGATAAACATGCTTTGAGCCTGATAAGGACATTTCCTGAAATATGGCTCTGGATACAACATCTCTTGGGGCCAGTTCCCTGAGTTCATGATATTTTTGCATGAATCTCTCACCCTTGGAGTTTTTCAGTATTGCTCCCTCTCCGCGAACTGCTTCAGAGATTAAAAAGCTCTTATCCTTTGGATGATATAAAACTGTCGGGTGAAACTGAACAAACTCCATGTCCATGGCTTCAGCACCAACTCTCAGGCACATCCCCACGCCGTCACCGGTAGCAACCTCAGGATTGGTTGTATGAGAGTATATTTGCCCAAAACCTCCTGTTGCAATAACAGTATGTCTAGCACGGAAAAACTTCATTTTTTCGGCAATTTCATCATATACCAGAACGCCTTTACACTGGTCATCTTCAACAATCAGGTCCACAGCGAAAAATCTTTCATATATGGAAATATTGCTTCTTTTTTGAGCTTCTTCAATTAATTTGTCGCAGACTTCCTTGCCGGTTGTATCCCCCGAATGTATTATCCGGTTGACGCTGTGAGCTCCCTCACGGGTAAGAGACAGCTGTTTTCCGCTTTTATCAAAATTGACTCCGAGATTGCATAGCTTTCTTATGTTATCGGCAGCCTCTTCAACCAGGACCCACACACTTTTGTCATCGCATAGCCCTGCACCCGCAAAAAGTGTATCTTTAAAATGTAATTGAGGAGAGTCATTCTGCTCGTCCAGAGAAACTGCTATTCCTCCCTGAGCAAGAACGGAATTGCTTATATCCAGAGTTTCCTTTGTGATGATTCCGATCTGATTGCTTTCAGGTATCTCCAACGCAGTGTAAACCCCTGCAATGCCGCTTCCGATAATAATTACATCTTTATAAATAACTTCTATTCCGACTTTCCTACCATCGTCTTCCATCTGTTCCCCTCCAAAAGACCCCAACGTGCCTATCTTGCCACCTCTAACATTCTATTCAGTGAATGCGCTGCACGTTCAATTATATCTTTCTCCAGATTTATTTCATATCTTTTAAATGCCAATGCATCATGAACACTCTGAAGAGAAGTCTTTTTCATATTAGGGCATATGAGACCAGTTGACATCATATAGAAAGTCTTATGGGGACTATCCTTTTTAAGCTGATATAAAACACCCATCTCGGTACCTATTATAAATTTATCGTGATCAGAGTTCTTAGCAAAATCAATAATTTGTTTAGTACTACCAACATAATCAGCAAGCTCCTGTATTTCAGGCTGACATTCCGGATGAACCAGAAGCAGTGCATCTGGATGAAGCTCTTTGGAAGTCAGCACTTCCTTCGTTTTTATTTTGTGATGAGTAATACAGTAGCCTTCCCAGAAAATAATATTCTTTTCCGGGCACATTTTAGCTACATAACTGCCTAAGTTTTTATCCGGAACAAAAATAATGTCTTTCTTATCAATAGATCTGATAACAGTCAAAGCATTGGATGATGTACAACAAATATCACATTCTGCTTTAACTTCAGCACTTGAATTTATATAACAGACTACAGCAGCATCAGGGTGCTTTTTCTTTGCCTCTATCAGAGCGTCAGCCGTTACCATGTCAGCCATGGGACAACCTGCATTAATCTCTGGAAGAAGAACTGTTTTTTCCGGAGAAAGAATTTTTGCACTTTCGGCCATAAAATGTACTCCACAAAAAACTATTGTGTCAGCACTGTTTGACGCACAATATTGACTTAACGCAAAAGAATCTCCTACAATGTCGGCTATCTCCTGAACATCATCAACCTGGTAACTGTGAGCTACAATAACCGCATTTTGCTCTTTCTTCATTCTGTTTATATTGCTGATCATCGTCTGTTTATCCATTAATGCTACCTCTTATTTGTTAATTTTTCTACAATATATATTCTGATATTTATACCCAATTTAGAAATACTGCATTTATTTTAATACTTATAGATAGCTTTGTAAATGTTTTTGTTGTAAAAGAGCCATTCTATGCCTGATAGAATGGCTGAATTCCATATAATATATTCTGTACGGAAAATATCTTTTGTATTTTTATTAATTAATAAAATATAAAATAAAAATCTGTTGGATTGCATAAGTTAAATACCTGACTGCATCATCAAAAAAAAGGGGGCTTATAATCAGCTTATAACCCTCTTTTTTTGTGTCATTTATTTAATTTTGGATTTATTTGTGACAACTACTTGCCTCCGAGCATCCGGAACAACCGCAGCCACAGCTGCTCTCTCCCTTTTGCCTCTGTCTTATTTTATGGATCACAACCCAGGCCATTGCACCAAACACCAGCGCTGCTATAATTATTGTCGCCAAATTCTGTTTTAAAAATTGTATCATAGTGATACCTCCTTTTTAACAAGACCTATTATTAACAGGTCACGCATTCACTCCATTGCCTGATAATGCCTTTACTTTTTTTTCAGGCTTGTATGGACGGAACAACATCCAAAGCATGAATCCCAGAACCAATAAAGCTGCTACTGTACCTGCACCAAAGGAAACCACCCCTGCCATAAGACCGCCAAGCTGATATATTATAAGTGCTACTGCGTATGCAAGCACTGTCTGATATCCAACAGCGATAAGAGTCCATTTCCATCCGCCCATTTCACGCTTAATAGCACCAATAGCGGCAAAGCATGGAGCACACAAAAGATTGAAAGCCATAAAAGCATATGCACTGATTACGGTAAACATCGATGCAACCTGAGCCAACAGTGCAGGGTCATCCTCAGCAGCTTCCGCAATTCCGAATAATACCCCAAATGTACCTACAACATTTTCCTTTGCAACAAGACCTGTGACAGTTGCAACCGCTGCTTTCCAGTTTCCAAAACCAAGTGGGGCGAATATTGGAGCAATTACATTACCTATGGAAGCAAGAATACTGTCTCCTTCTTCAACCATTTGTAAATTCCATCCGAAACTTGACAAGAACCATATAACTCCACATGCCACGAATATAACTGTACCAGCTTTTACAATAAATGCTTTTCCGCGTTCCCACATATGAATAAGTACACCTTTTGCACCGGGAACATGGTATTGAGGAAGTTCCATTACAAATGGAGCCGGATCACCTGAAAACAATTTTGTCTTTTTAAGAATAATACCTGAGAATAGAACCATTGCAATTCCTAAGAAATAAGTCGAGGGGGCTACCCACCAGGATTTTTCAGCAAACATTGCACCTGCTATCAGAGCAATTATCGGAAGTTTAGCTCCGCATGGGATAAAGGTAGTAGTCATGATTGTCATTTTTCTATCTTTATCCTGTTCAATTGTTCTTGAAGCCATGATACCCGGAACACCGCAGCCTGACGATATTAACATAGGAATAAATGATTTTCCTGAAAGTCCGAATTTACGGAAAATTCTATCCATTATGAAGGCTACACGTGCCATATAACCGCAATCTTCCAGAATTGATAAGAAGAAGAATAAAATCATCATCTGAGGTACAAAACCAAGAACTGCACCAACACCACCGATTATTCCGTCTACTACCAGACTCTGTAACCATTCAGCTGCACCAACATTGGCCAGAAAAGCTCCAACAGCCGGCTGAACCCATTCGCCAAACAACGTATCATTAGTCCAATCTGTAACAATAGTTCCAAGCCAGGATACAGATACAAAATACACTATAAACATTACAGCTGCAAAAATCGGTAATGCCAGCCATCTGTTTGTTACAATCCTGTCAATTTTATCAGAAGAGGTCATTCCTACATGTTTTTTATGTAAACACTTCTTTATTACTTTACCGATATAAATATAACGCTCATTAGTAATAATACTTTCACTGTCATCATCAAGCTCATTTTCACAGGCTGTAATAACTTCTTCTAGCTTCTCCTTAACAGATGAATCAAGTTTTATCTGTTCCAGTACCTTCTCATCTCTCTCAAAAAGTTTGATTGCATACCATCTGGAATGTTCCTTATTAATGATACTGCTCGTCACCGTCTCAATCTGAGTGAGAGTATTTTCAACTGCGCTGTCAAAAGAGTGCTGAGGAACTGTCTTCGCTTTACTGTTAGCTAAAGCTACGGCTTTTTCTGTGACTTCCTTCAAACCCAAACCTTTTAGGGCAGAAGTTTCATAAACTTCACAACCCAATTCTTTACTCAGTTTGGCAAGATCTATTTTATCGCCATTTTTACGTACAATGTCGATCATGTTCAATGCTATAACTACCGGAATCCCGATCTCTACCAACTGTGTAGTAAGATACAGATTTCTCTCAATATTTGATGCATCAACCAGATTAATAATTACGTCAGGTCTTTCATTCAGAAGATAATTACGGGTTACTACCTCTTCAAGAGTGTATGGCGATAGAGAATAGATTCCCGGGAGGTCCATTATGATTACATCCTTGTAACCTTTGAGCTTACCCTCTTTTTTCTCAACCGTAACGCCGGGCCAGTTTCCAACATATTGAGAACTTCCTGTTAATTCATTAAACATTGTCGTCTTACCGCAGTTTGGATTTCCGGCAAGTGCGATTTTAATAGCCATTGTCCCTTCCTCCTATTTCTTCACAAGTTAGACTATGCTAACTCGTAAACTTAAAATATGCAGAGTTTTACATTACTCTGCTTAGTCCACTAATATCATTTCAGCATCTGCTTTTCGCAGTGATAACTCATACCCTCTTACGGTAACCTCAACCGGATCCCCCAACGGAGCAACCTTACGCACATAAATGGATGTACCTTTGGTAATACCCATATCCATTATTCTACGTTTAATAGCACCTTCACCATTAAGCTTCACAACCGTAACAGTTTCACCACAGTCTATGGTTTTGAGCGTTCTCATCGTATTTCCTCTTTTCTATATAATTTTTTTATAAATAATATAATCAACCAGAAGTTATACTATAATCCTGCTGGCCATTGCCTTGTCAATTGCAACACGGGCATCCTTTACATTAACTATCATATTTCCGCCTATTTCAGAAATAACTGTAACACTTGAACCTATAACGAAGCCAAGATTCTCAAGAAATCTTTTAGTTTCATCCTTGCCACGTATTGACTTTATAGAATTTATCTCTCCCTGAGAAGCCATTGTTAACGGCATTAAATTCACTCCTTTACAGGTTAGTATCAGCTAACCTATTTTCAAAATAAACGGGTTAGCCCTCACTAACCTCAATTAGAAGTTTACTACTGCTAACTAAGTTTGTCAACATATTTAATAAATATTTCACTAACTTCTTGTTTTGGATATAAGACTTTTACAAGATTCTGATTCATATTCATACACCTTGATAAAAAACTTACATATGTTATAATAATAGGATTAAAACATCGTATATTAATGTGTCTCTGGCCAAATAATAGTAGTATCGCATTAATTTGCCTGCGGCCAGAGTTATGCACAGAGAGATAGCTTGAATTGTTCGCAATCTTGTCTATCAAACTAATCTATGGAATTTTATTGTCGGGTACTATTCGAAGCATAGCAAGTGATATGTTAAAATAAAAGAATAAATATGCTTTGAAATGGCAATTAACATCCTTTATTCTCGCTCTTGTGGTAAAGGGTAAAATTTTTCATTACATTTTGTGGACACAATGTGTCATGGAGGCTAATATGATTAAGTTACAAGAATCCGGTGAAAATTATCTGGAGACAATACTTGTTCTTAAAAATAAAAATGGAAATGTTCGTTCTATCGATATTGCAAATGAATTAGGTTATACAAAACCAAGTATAAGCCGTGCAATGACTATACTTAAAAATGCTGACTATATTACTATTGATGATACTACGGGCTATATTACACTAACTGATACAGGCTACAATATTGCTAAAGCAATGTATGAGCGTCATCAGATATTATCAACCTATTTAATCTCCCTTGGCGTTTCTCCCGAAATAGCTAGTCGGGATGCTTGCAGAATTGAACATGTTATAAGCGAAGAAACCTTTGAAAGAATCCGTCAAAATACAATAATTAGTAAGTAATAATTTATGTAATCCAGAAAAAAACCTGGCAAATAACAGAGGCCACTGAAGAACTTATGGTTTTGAACGAAAAGGAAAAATGAATGTAAAAAAGGTGACCCCAATTCCAACTATATGGACATGGGAGTCACCTTTTTTTTAACGTTTACTGCAAATATCGCCATGGCACCTTGTATCTCCATTCCAATAAGACCCGAGGACGACGCTACATCATACCCGTGTCGGTGTTTCAGTTCACTGTTCTTCGCTTCAATTTTGTAGCGTTCCTTGGCCTTCTTTTTGAAATACTCACTTTCTTGGAATGCCATCTGATCCGTGTGTTCGCCGGATTTAATACTCACCGAGTAGGTTTTGGTTTTTGCGCCTTCTTTGTAACAGCCTTCTTTTAAAGGGCATCTCTGACAAAGCTCTACATCGAAATAGTATGTATCAACTTGGTTTTTCCCAACACCTTTTTTGCCTTGCCGTGCTTTGCGAATCGCCATATGGCCAGCTTTGCATATATACATACCGGCATCTTTATTAAACTGAAATTCCGCTTCTTTCTTACGGCTACCTTGTGTAATTTGAGGATTCAGCTTGGCCACAAGTTCAATTTTATTCGTTTTGGTATACATAATGTTATCTTTTTCTGAATAGGCCGTGTCTCCAATTACGGTTTTGACTTCCATCCCAGCGGCATTACTTTTTTCGATCAGTGTTTGCAGTTGCTTGCCATCGTTCTTTTCACCCGTTGTGACAATAGCTGCTGTAATAATCCGTTCTTCGGCCATGGCAATATGCGTTTTATAGCCAAAGAATGAGGTATCCTCACTCTTATGACCGACCCTTGCATCTTGGTCTTCCGAGATCCGGAGATGTTCAAGATCATCTGCGATCGTCTCTTTAAGTAGGTTCAGGGGCTCTTGTATCTTGGGTAGCTCACAGACGCCCCTTTCTTCTTCGATTACATTGATGAGCTTCTGGCAATAGGCGATTTCGTCTTCTAACATATCCCTCGTATTCTTTGATGGAAACTTGGCTTTGAAGGATTCATCAACCTTATAGATAGCATTCCGCAGTTTTCGAGAACGGTCCTGCAGGATTTCCCGTGGAGACTTCTGATTATAACGGGCTTTAGTATGCGTCGCATCGACGATGATGGCCTTGCTTTGTATAATGCCCTTTTCAATGGCGATTTCAACCGTCTTGTTAATTAGCATGTCGAGTAATTTCATGTCCTTTAGCCGAAGCTTTCGGTACTTAGTTAATGAACTTGCATCGATTACCCGTTCCTCTGGCGCCATACCAAGAAAGTACTTGAATGACATATCATATTTCGATCTCTCGACGATGTCAACGTCGGACAACTCAAAGATTGCTTTTAACAACAGATACTTGAACATACGAATGGGGTCAATCGCATTTCTCCCGTTGTCCAAACAATAATTCTCTTTGAGTTCTTCATATACAAAGGAGAAGTCAACAAGCTCATTGATTTGCCGTAGCATATTATCCGTAGGAACTACCAGATTATAGAGCTCAAGATAAGGACTTGCGACTAGTGTTTGCTGTAATTGAATCATTCGGCTCACCTTCCCATATGTAATACTTCAATTATACAACAAAGAAGGTACAACCTCCTCAACTTTTTTGAGAAAGTGTACCTTCTTACATCATATGGACTTTTTCAGTGGCCTC
>JAQSXC010000008.1 GCA_029266335.1 Eubacterium sp.
ATTTTGTGGCCGCTATGCGGCTCATGGAGGTTAATATGTCTAAGAATTTAAACATAAAAAAAGTTTTGGTTATTGGTTCAGGTCCTATCATCATCGGGCAGGCCGCAGAGTTTGACTACTCTGGTACTCAGGCCTGTAAATCCCTGAGAGAAGAAGGTATAGAGGTTGTTCTTATAAACAGCAATCCTGCTACCATAATGACAGATACCCAGTCAGCCGACAAGGTTTATATTGAACCTATAACTCTGGAGTTTGTCAAAAAAATCATATACAAGGAAAAACCGGACGGAATCCTTGCTTCTCTCGGAGGTCAGACAGGTCTTAACATGGCGGTTCAGCTTGCTGAGGACGGTATTCTTGATGAAATGCAGATACAGCTTCTGGGCACATCCCTCTCCTCAATAAAAAAGGCTGAGGACAGAGAATTATTTAAGGAGACCATGCAGGAAATAAATGAAAAGGTAGCCCACAGTAAAATTGTTACCACTATGCAGGATGCAGTGGCTTTTGCCGAGGAAATAGGCTTTCCCATCATTATCAGACCCGCTTATACACTGGGCGGATCAGGCGGCGGTATAGCAAACAATATGGAAGAATTCAGATATACCTGCGGCAAGGGTCTGAAGCTGAGTATGATAAGCCAGGTGCTTCTGGAGCAGAGTGTTGCCGGCTGGAAGGAAATCGAGTACGAGGTTATGCGTGACAGCAACGACAATTGCATAATCATATGTAATATGGAGAATTTTGACCCGGTTGGTGTTCATACGGGAGACAGTATTGTCGTTGCTCCAAGCCAGACCCTCTCAGACATAGAGTATCAGATGCTCAGAACTGCTTCCATTAAAATTATAAGAGCCCTTGATATAAAGGGTGGCTGTAATATACAGTTTGCTTTAAATCCCGACAGTTTTGAATATGTTGTTATAGAAGTAAATCCCAGAGTAAGCCGTTCCAGTGCTCTTGCTTCAAAGGCCACGGGCTATCCCATAGCCCGTGTTACTGCCAAGATTGCTATTGGAATGACTCTTGATGAAATAAAAAACTCTGTTACAAAGAATACAAGTGCATGCTTTGAGCCCTCACTAGACTATGTTGTTACCAAGGTTCCACGCTGGCCCTTTGACAAGTTTGCCAACGCAGACAGAAGCCTTGGTACGCAGATGAAGGCAACCGGTGAGGTTATGGCCATTGGCCGTACCTTTGAGGAGTCACTGCTCAAAGCAATCGACTCTTTGGATATCAAATTCAACTATCAGCTGGGCTTAAGTTTGTATGACAACATGAGTCGTGAAGAGCTGATTAAATATGTTAAGAATCCAAGCGACCAGCGCATATTCGCAATATGCAAAGCTCTGCAGAAAGGTGTTTCTGCAGGTGAAATCGTCAGAATAACGAAGATCGACGACTTCTTCATCAGAAAACTTAAGAAGATTGTCAAGCTGGGTGATGAAATAACCAATGCAGGTATAGCATGGCTCGATTACGACCTCTATTCAAGAGCAAAAAAGATAGGTTTCGGTGACTCCTACATCGCCAACCTCGCAAATGTGCCTCTTGATAAAATACTGGAATTGAGAGAAAAATATCCTATCAATCCTGTATATAAAATAGTTGATACCTGTGGCGGTGAGTTTGAGGCAGTTACACCGTACTACTATTCTACCTACGAGGAAAAGGATGATGTTGAGGTAACCGAAGGTGACAAGGTTCTGGTTATAGGCTCCGGCCCCATCAGAATAGGTCAGGGTATAGAATTTGACTACTGCAGTGTTCACTCGGTTGAGACCCTTAAGGAGCTGGGTATTGAATCTATAATCATAAACAACAATCCTGAAACCGTAAGCACTGACTTCGATACCTCGGATAAACTTTATTTTGAACCCCTTACCAAGGAATGTGTTCTGGATATTATTGAAAAGGAAAAGCCTCTGGGTGTTATTGTACAGTTTGGAGGTCAGACGGCAATCAATCTTGCTGAAACTCTGCATTCAGAAGGAGTTAAAATTCTCGGCACCACTGTTCAAAGCATAGATATTGCCGAAGACAGGGATAAGTTTCTGAAGCTGTTGGATGAGCTTAACATTCCCATACCTGAAGGTAAAACAGCCTTCTCTTTTGATCAGGCAAGGCAAATTGCAAATGAAATCGGCTATCCCGTGCTTGTCAGGCCATCTTATGTACTTGGCGGCCGTGCAATGGAAATCGTTTATAATGACAATACCCTTGAGGAATATATAGCAATGGCTTCGGATATTTCCACAGCTCATCCCATACTTATTGACAAGTACATCACTGGAAGAGAGATGGAGGTTGACGGAATCTGTGACGGAAATGAGGTTCTCATACCCGGTATTATGGAACATATCGAACGGGCAGGTGTACACTCAGGTGACTCCATAGCCGTATACCCTCCAAGAAATCTGTCCCGGAAGGTTAAGGACACCATTGAGGACTATACCATCCGTCTTTCCAAGGCGCTAAAGGTTGTGGGTCTGTTTAACATTCAGTTTGTAATGGACAGCAATGAAAAGGTATATGTTATTGAAGTTAATCCACGTGCCAGCAGAACTGTGCCAATAATGAGCAAAATCACAGGTATACCCATGGTTAGTGTTGCCACAAAGCTCATTATGGGTAAAAAACTGTCAGAGCTGGGCTATAGGAATGGTCTGGCAAAAGAGACTGAATTCTATGCCGTAAAGGCTCCTGTGTTCTCTTTTGCAAAGCTGACAACAGTTGATACCTTCCTGGGTCCTGAAATGAAATCCACCGGTGAAGTCATGGGTGTTGACAAGGATTATTACAATGCTCTTTACAAGGCCATAGCTGCCTCCGGCATGAAGATACCTTCAGGTGGAAATGTTCTCCTGTCTGTTGCAGAAAGAGATAAGGAAGAAAGCATAGATATTGCCGGCAAACTGCTGTCACTGGGCTTCAAATTGTCGGCAACGGCAGGCACCTACAAGGTATTGAGCAACGCAGCCTTACCGGTAGATTTCATAGAAAACGACAGTGTATTGGATTTTATAAAGGAAGACAAGATAACTCTGGTTATCAATACTCCAACAAGAGGTAAGCTGCCTGAAAGAAAAGGCTTTATTCTGAGAAGAACAGCAATGGAATACAATATTCCATGCATAACTTCACTGGATACCACCAACGCTGTACTAAGCATATTGGAACGTCTCATCCATGAAAACAGGGCTGAAGTGTATTCCCTTGATGAGTATTCCGTTTTTAGAGGATAAAAATAATTGTATTTCTGTACTTTTATATAATGGAGGTTTTTATGAATCATTTATTAAGTTTGAACGATTTGAGTACCGGAGAAATCCTGGATTTGCTGAAACTTGCTGAAAAGCTCAAGAGGCAGACAAAGGAAGGCGTACAGCATCACATATTGAAGGGTAAGACCTTAGGTATGATTTTTTCCAAATCATCCACCAGAACAAGAGTTTCCTTTGAGGCAGGAATGTATCAGCTGGGAGGATATCCCCTGTTTTTGAGTTCAAATGACATCCAGCTGGGCAGAGGCGAAACCATTTATGATACGGCAAATGTACTTTCAAGATATATAGATGGAATAATGATAAGAACCTTTAAACAAAGTGATGTTGAGGATCTTGCAAGGTTTGGCACCATTCCTGTAATCAACGGTTTGACGGACGAAATGCATCCATGCCAGATTTTAGCTGATCTCCAGACCATTTACGAACACAAGGGCAGGCTTGAAGGACTTAAGCTGGCATATATCGGAGACGGAAACAATGTTGCCCACTCTCTCCTGCATGGCTGTGCAAAGACGGGAATGAATATTTCCATTGCATCTCCCAAAGACTATGAATGTACTGATGTATATGTTGAAGAAGCCCGGGAGGCTGCAAAACTGACCGGTTCAAAAATCCTTATAACTCAGGATCCTGCCGAGGCAATAGCAAATGCTGATGTTGTTTATGCAGATACCTGGATCAGTATGGGGCAGGAGGATCAGAAAGAGGAAAAGTTAAAAATATTCATGCCCTATCAGATTAATTCGGGGCTGTTCTCCAAAGCAGCTGCCGATGCTATTTTCCTGCACTGTCTGCCTGCCTACAGAGGTTATGAGGTTACCGAAGAAATCATTGACGGACCGCAGTCAGTAATTTTCGATGAGGCCGAAAACAGACTGCATGCTCAGAAAGCAGTATTGGCAACTCTATTGGGTAAATAGGGCAAGGAGTAACAATGAATTATTCATTTATTATTAGAAAAGCAACAATTGAAGATGCTCCCTCCATAGCAGCAATAATGCAGGAGGCCTTCAAGAAATATATGCTGGACACAGGTTTGTCCGGAACCATGGAGGCTCTGACCGAAAGCCTGCAAAATATTGAGGCAGATATTCTTGAAAAAGAGGTTTATATTGCTTTAATTGATGATAATCCGGTAGGTACTATCAGAATAAAAATTCTACCAGACAATACGGCTTATATCAGCCGCTTTGGAGTTATGCTGGACTATCACAACATAGGTATAGGAAAATCCCTGATGAATCTGGCCGACAAGATTCTTAAGGCTAGCAGTGTCAGCAGTGTCAGTTTGCATACTGCTTCAAAATACCGTGATCTTATCAGATTTTATTACGGGCGCGGCTTCTATGTTGAGTCAACATCCACAGACAGGGGCTATATCAGAGCACTTCTGGTAAAAGAATATAATTAAATCGGTGCAAGTGACTGCATGCTTGCTGTAGTGTATATTACCAAACAAATTAAGCGCCGGATAAAATCAGTGATCCATTGATTTTATCCGGCGCTTTCAGTGTAACAAAATTTTATTTATTCTCAGTTACGACCCATGTATCAGCCCACTTCTGAACCTCAATGAGGACATTTTTCAGCGCTTTTCCCTTTTCAGTCAACTGATATTCAATGCGGACAGGTGTTTCAGGATATACCCTTCTCTCAATGATTCCTCCGGCTTCCAATTCTTTAAACCTTTCGGCCAATACACGATCACTTAACTGGGGAATTCTATTTGATATGTCGGAAAACCTTTTTGGTCCATCCAACAGTACTTTGACAATTAAGCCTATCCACCGTTTCCCAAGAAGTTCAAACGCTTTTTCATACTTTGGACACAGCTGACAATCTGGCACTTTTATCACCTCATAATTATTTTACCATACTTACTTGACTTCAGTAAATAAAATAAAGTATAATACTTACATTAAGTAAGTAACTATATTATAATTAGATAAATATAGCAAGTTACTATAGCATACTTGGATACGTAACGTAAACAACTATATTATAGTTAACTGAAAAAACTGTAGGTAAAATTCTGAATTTGCCTGAAGAATACTCAATGTATGTGAGAAAGGTTAAATATTTTGAATATGAAATATGTTTAATATTCAAAATATAAAATATAAAAACCAGATTGACTGCACAAAAATTAATGAAATAATAAAAGAAATGAGGAAAAGGTAATGAATGAAACCGTAAAAACCATTTTAAACAGAAGAAGTATACGGAAGTATAAGGCTGAACAAATCGGTGACCAGGAATTAAATATTATTCTGGATGCAGGAAAATTTGCTCCAAGTGCCATGAATCAGCAACCCTGGCATTTTACCGTTGTTCAGAACAAAGAAGTACTTAAAAGGATCAATGAAGTTTGTACAGCAGCCTTTTCAAAATCAGGCATCAAGAATTATGAGGACCGGGCAAAAGCAGATAATTTCAGTGCTTTCTACAATGCACCTACATTTATTATTGTTACCGGTGATCCGACTGCCATAGCACCCCAAAATGACGGAAGTCTGGCACTGGGTAATATGTTTAATGCGGCAGAGTCTTTGGGCATTGGTTCCTGCTGGATTCACGCCCTGAACTATGTATTCTCCACAGAGGAAGGCCAGGCATTGAGAAGAGAACTGGGCATACCTGAAGGATATGTCCATGTCGGTGCGGGAGCTTTTGGCTATAAAGATATGCAACAGCCTGCTGCGCCGCCAAGAAAAGAAGATACTGTAAATATAATCAGATAATAAAACCCAAACTTAACAGAGAGCAAGATAATTCCAGTCTCAATAGTTTTGAAACCCCTAAAAAATGAAAACATCATCTATGGATATTGCCATAGTATGGTGTTTTCATCTATTTAACGCTTTTAATTTTATCATTTTTCAAATTCCACAATATTCTGACAGTATACTGCATATGCAGTCTCAACTGCAGTATGTAATATTTGAATTAACTCAGGGACTCCACTATTTATCCACATATGATATATCTATATGAATACTATCTCCGTCGTCAAATACAAGAGGTATACATACCACAACACTTCTGTGTATGCTCATTTCTATATTCTGACCGGTGAGTATTGTCGGCGGTGTAATATCTATATTGATTCCCTTGGTGGAAAATATAGTTGCAGTATTTCCCAGTATCATATTACATAGTTCTCCTATGGCACTCTTTGCTATCTCATCAAGTTCAATTACAGGCGTGCCCATCATCATGCCTGATGCAACCTTACATGCAACTTCATTTTTAAAAGTAATTACAGCACTGCCTGATATTTGGCCGGTCAGGCCTATCAGAACAATAACATTTTCTTGGGTATAAGGCTCATTCCTTATAAATATGTCTCCAAGCTTCGGACTTAAGCCGGTTGTTTGTTTTATAATATTTGTACTTGCTTCAATAAAAGGATTGAGATATTCTGCCTTCATTATGATTTCTCCTTAAGTTGTATTTATATTTATCTCCATGAGCCGCACAGCGGTCACAAATATTTATGAAAAGCAATTACTCCTAATCCGCTAGAAGGCGAATAACGGAGGTTAATTGGCCATGCGCGTTTTCAAAGTATCCTGCCAAATTTATTGTTTCAATGATTTGTTATTAATACTTTGAATATGCCGTGCGGCCATAAATTCATTGGTTGGCTTGGACGGCAATTAGTAAATGAAGTATTTCAAGCTAATCTATACTGAACACTTTACCATTATTTCTTCCATTTTGTCCATTTCTATCAGCATGCATACATAATGTGTATGGTCCTTAATGTTATACTTTTTGTTGGAGCAATCCCAGCTTCATCATTACTTCAACCAGTTTTTCGGTATCAATGGGTTTTGAAGCAAAGCCCTCACAACCGATATCAAATGCTTTCTGAACCAAATCTGTCCCGTTAAGTGCAGTGGTCATTATAACCTTTGACCGGTCCTGAGGCAAAATTCCCTTCTGCGACTCCAACTCTCTGATAGTTTTCAATACTTTAAGACCATCTACTTTCGGCATCATAATGTCAAGGCAGATCAAATGGTAAGGAGTATTTGATTTGAGGGAATACAGGAACGCGTCCAGAGCTTCCATTCCATCCACTACTATATCACATTCGCCGTATTGAGATAAAAACTTCTGCAGAAATCTCCTGCTTACCAAATCATCCTCTACTATAAGTATTCTCATACTTTACCTCCCTTTGCCTGTTATATATATTTTTAAAGGTTTTAAGCTCCTTTTCAAATGTAAGATAATTATTAAAAACATCTTTAAAATTATTCCTTCTGACGGCAAGTTCAATCTGGAACGCAAGACTTTTCAATTCATCCGCACCCATTCTGTTACAAAGTTCCTTTACGTCATGGGCAAATTTCTCCACAAGCTCCATGTCATGTCCATCCAGGCATTTGACTAAATTTGCAGAAGCTCTTTCTATTTCTTCAATCAATTTCTCCTGCAGACTATCAATACCGTTACTTTCATCCTGTTTCACCATTATATTACCGTCACCGTCAATTCTGATACTTTGAAGCTTCAGGCTATTCCTGTTGTTATAGGCTGTCGTTTCTATGGTCTGAAATAGATCTTCCATTTTTATGGGTTTGGAGATATATTCATCCATTCCCAGGTTAAGGAACCTTTCTCTGTCACCATTCAGTGCATGTGCTGTTATAGCTATTATGGAAGTATGCTTCTCTGTGCCTTCCCTCTCACGTATTATTTTTGTGGCTTCCAGGCCATCCATTTCCGGCATGTGAATGTCCATAAGAATAATGTCATATTTCTTCACTGAATGAAGTTCCAGAACTTCAAGCCCGTTCTGTGCCAGATCTACCTCATAGCCACGTTCTTTCAGCATTCTGGTAATTACTGTCTGATTGACGTTATCATCCTCTGCCAACAGTATCTGCAGCTTGTAAGCAGTCTTGGGCACACTTGGCACATATGACGGTGCTTCTTTGGGTAATTTTCCTTTGTGAAGTCTCACCGTAAAGTAAAATGTACTCCCCCTGCCTTTTTCACTTTCAATCCACATCCGTCCACCCATTATTTCCACAAGCTGCCTGGATATAGCCAGGCCCAGACCATTTCCGCCGTACTTTCTCGTAATTGAACCGTCAACCTGACTGAAGGTTTTAAAAAGTTTACTTTTTTCCTCTTCACCTATGCCGATTCCTGTATCTGATACTGAAAACAAAAGTTCCAGGAATTCATTGTCAACATATTTCTTCTTAACAATTATATTGACTTCTCCATGTTCTGTAAACTTAATGGCATTATTTATAAGGTTGTTGAGTACTTGCTTCAGCCTGTTGGGATCTCCTTTAACATATTGCGGTATTCCGGAATAAAAGGAGTAAGTGAATTCCAGGCCTTTTTTATCGGCTAGCGGTGACTGTGTTTTAAATATTTCTTCAATGAGGGTTTTAATATCGAAGTTTACATTATCTATAAGTAGTTTGCCCGCCTCCATTTTAGAAAAATCAAGTATATCGTTAATAATTTTTAAGAGTGAATTTGCACAGCTTTTTGCAGTTACCAAATTATCCCGCTGTTCAGCATTGAGGTCAGTCAGAAGTGTAAGGTCAATCATGCCAACTATTCCATTTATGGGTGTTCTGATCTCGTGACTCATATTTGCAAGGAATTCACTTTTTGCATTATTGGCTTTTTCTGCGTCTTCCTTAGTCCTTTTTAATTCTATTTCCGATCTTTTCTTTTCATTAATATCGGTGACTACTATGGCAAAGTGCTCCTTCTGAGGACTATAAATGGCAAGTGAGTACCACTTGTCGAAAATTTCCGAGTATATCTCATCAATGAACAGACTCTTTCCTTCACGTATAATTTTTTCAAAGGTACTCTGTTCCAGCTCAAAGGGATTCTTTTCAAACTGAAACACTTCAGAATATAGCTTTCCGACTATATTTTTCCCTTCCAGTCCGAACATTTTGATATATGCATCATTAATCATCAGGAACTCCAGATCAAGGATACTGCCCTGAGCATTACATATTACCTTATGATAGGCAAATCCGCTGTGCAGATTCATAAAAAGCTGCCTGTACCGTTTCTCACTTTCCAGCAGCAGGCTTTCGGCCACCTTCCTGTCATGAACATCCAGCCCCATACCTATATATCCGTCAAATATGCCGTTCATATCATAAAATGGCTTAACAGTAATGCTTATCCACCGATATTCACCGCTTGTATGCTTCATCCTTAATTCAGTATAACTTGAACCTGTCTCCATATTGAATATATTGTAGTTTCTATAATATTTTTCACGGTCAGCAGGGTATATACATTCCACCCAGCCATTTTCTACTATGCTTTGCTCATCCTTTCCAATAAATTCTGTCAGGTTTGAGCTGGCATATGAGACCTTCCCTTCCTTATCCGTCTTCCAGATCATTGCCGGAAAGTTCTCGAAAATACGCAGATAAAAATCGCTCATTTTACTTAGAATTATTTCAAACTCCTTACGCTCGGTAACATCATAAAATGTGCCGATATAGCCAGAAAACTTATCATTTAAATCATAGTACGGAGTTCCCACACTGACCACCCAGCGGAATTGATTTTCCGAATTCCTCATCCGGTGTTCCATCTCATATGATTTTCTCTTTTTAAAGGCGTCTTCAAATATCTCCCTGAACATTACTCTGTCATTAGTGTGTATTGCATTCATCCAGCCCGTACCCAAACCATCTTCCAAATGAAATCCAGTGAAATCAAGCCAGGTTTTATTAAGATAGTTTATATTCATATTAATGTCGGTCCGCCAAACCATGGTCGGGAAATTTTCCATCATTTTCAGGCTGAAATTATTAGCCTGTATAAGCTTTTGTTCACGCTCTATATTCTCGGTGATATCATTCACTACAAGTAATACATATCTGTCACCGGCAAGACTTACCGGAACAAAAAAGATATTATACCAGGGTTTAAGCTCTTGTCCGTATACCAGAATGGTTTGCTGTACTACAAGGTCTTTACAGGGTTTACCTGACTCTATAACCTGGGCGATTTTCAGCCGTATCTGGCAAAAATTGCATTGATTCCCTTTACCGCAGCCTTTTTCACTGCTGCCGATACAATTTATGCCGTCACCGAAGCAGGAGCCCAGAATATCATAACCAGTGATATTGAGCATATTCAAAAATGCATCATTAACCTGTCTGACAATTCTGCTGCTGTCTAAAATCAGCATTCCAAGCGGTGAATTACCGAAGGTGAGCTGAAGGTTATTCCGTTCTTCAATGATCTGTTCTTCCATTTTTTTAATTTTGCTGATATCCCGGAAAACTATTACAACCCCATTTATATTGTTATTGTGATCCTTTATAGGAGAGCAGCTTGCAGATACTATATATTTTTCGCCACTTTTAGCTATGAGAGCTGTGTTATTTTTAAGTCCTGCAACTCTCAGGGTCCGTAAAACCTCTTCAACCGGACTTTCAAGCTTTTCACCTGTCTTTATATCTATCAGCGAGAATACATGGTGGAAATCAGTGTCAATGGCATCAAAAGCTTTCCATCCGGTGAGACCTTCGGCAGTATGGTTGATATAATCTATTTTTCCTTCAATATCTACAGCAATTACTCCATCCCCAATGTTGTCCAATACGGCTGCCATTCTTTCATTATCCAAATATCCTCACCCCTTCAGATACCTATTGGCTGAGTTAATATATCAACCTTCCCTGTATTTATATCCAGTTCAATGGTACGGCTCACTTTTCCACCTACCTGTGCGCCTGAAATTCTCAGGTTCAAATTATACAAGGTTTCAACCACTGCTTCAATATTTCTTTTCCCAATATTAAAAATATCGTTCTTCCGAATGGACTCTGCTCCTCCAAAAATTTGTATCTCAAGTTCGCCTTTTGTACAGCCATGGTCAGAACAAAGCTTTTCAATCATCAATGGTATTCCTGTTGTAGCATAATATCCCGGTCTGACCATACGGTCGGTTTCTGTATCAGGTTCCGGCAATGCAATATGAATCATCGCTCCTTTTTTTCTTATAGGACTATATGCGGTTACAGCCACACATGAAGCCAGCGCAAAGGTTTTTAATGAATTCTCCTTATTGTGGGATATGGCATATTCACCTATTCCAACTATACTTTTCAAATAAATCACCTACTTCAACATTGTCAATAATAAGTTGGGAATATTTTGAAGAGAGGTCTGCTTTTCCACTGCACCAATATCATAGGCCACTTTTGGCATTCCATACACAATACTGGACTGCTCATCCTGTCCTATGGTTCTGGCCCCCATTCTTCTCATTGCCAACAATCCTCTCGCACCATCATAGCCCATTCCGGTAAGTATTACTCCTATGGCTGAATTTCCGGCTTCCTTTGCAACCGATTCAAATAGTACATCAACTGATGGGCAATGTCCATTGACCTTTTCTCCCTGGAAAACATCAACTCTCATTTTTTCTCCCAGCTTTTTAATTTTTATATGCTGATCACCGGGAGCTATAATAACTTTGCCCGGCTCAAGAAAATCACCGTTCTGTGCTTCCTTAACCTTTAGCCTGGTCTGATTGTTAAGTCTATCTGCAAACATGCGTGAAAAAACTGGTGGAATGTGCTGTACTATCAATATTCCGGGCATCCCGGCAGGTAAATTTTTCAACACATTGAATATGGCCTCTGTTCCACCTGTAGATGCACCTATGGCTATTACTCTTTCAGTATTGATTTTACTGTTTATTGAAGATATGGCATTTAAGGAGTTCACCCGGTTAATCTTAGCGTGAGCAGCAATTTTTACTTTTGCTATAACATCCATAATAAATTTCTCAACATTTTTTGGAGATTGAACATCAGGCTTGGTTACAAAATCAACAGCACCTGCATTCATAGCGTCAAAAACCGCTTCACTTACCGTACTTATTACAATTACAGGTAATGAATGCTGTGGCAGCAGCCTTCTAATAAACTCAATCCCATTCATTTTTGGCATTTCAACATCGCAGGTCATGACGTCGGGCTCATATTCAATTATCTTATCTCTTGCATCAAAAGGGTCCGAGGCTTTTGCGACAACTTCTATTATTGGGTCTGAGGCCAAACCTCTTGCAATAACTTCCCTGAACAGCAAACTATCATCAACGACCAATACTCTTATCTTCCTACCATTCATCCAACCACTCCTCATTATTCCTTCCTGTAAACAGACGGCGAAATATACTTAAACCTTGTTGTCTCCCTGTTCAAGGATTCTGAATGCCCGATAAACAAATATCCTCCATACTCCAAGTGGTCATAAAACTTTTCAACCAGCCGGTTTTTCGTTTCATTATCAAAATATATCATCACATTACGGCAGAAGATGGTGTGCAATTTTTTTCTAAATGGAAATACACTATCCATCAGATTTAACTTTCTATATATTACTTCGTTTCTAAGCTTATCAATTAAAACGGAATTTTCATAATCATATTTTTTAAAATAAGCAGTTCTCCAATATAATGGCAACGGTGCAATTCTTTCATTACTATAAACACCTTTTTTTGCTGTATCCAGAACCTGTTCTGATATATCGGTGGCCAGTATCTTTGTGTCCCACCACAGTTTTTCCTTGCCGAAGAACTCGTCCAATATCATGGCCAAGGTGTAGGATTCTTCTCCTGTAGAACATGCAGCACACCATATGCGAAGATCCTTTTCCTTAACTGAGTCAATCAGATATGGCAGGACCTTGTCTCTAAAAATGTAAAAATGATCGGGTTCTCTCATAAAGAAGGTATGATTCGTTGTAATCTTGTCGACGAAGGTTATAACTGCGTCACCACTTTTGTCAGATATCAGATAATTATAATAATCGGTAAAATTTGAAAATCCCGACTGCAGCAATACATTATGAAGTCTTCCAGACACAAGTGTCATCTTTTCCTGTTTTAATCGGATTCCGTAATTGGCCTTGATATAGTTTGCCAATTGCATAAATTCCTTTTCTGTTATTTCTACCGTTGAAATCACCTTCAATTCAATGCGATAAATACACTACATGTTTCTGGGAGTGCAAGCCTCCCCACTCCCAGAATTATATTTCATCCAGATTTATTTTATATTTTTATATCTTGGAATTGATTTAAGCACCGGAATCAGTACTTGCCGAACTCCCTGTCACTTAATATTATTTTTTTGGGAACAGCAGCTTCCTTTTGATAGTCATTTATTTGTTTTGAGTCATTTATATGTTTTGAGTCATTTGTACCATTTAAGTCCTTTTTACCGTGCATTTTGTCCAGCAGCTTTAAAATCTCAGGATTTATATCTTCTGCAGTCTTATAGCCATGAACGGAATTAAGCGATTTTCTCAGCCGGAATCTTGATACCTGTTCTTTCAGCAGTTCAGCCTGACTTGACAGCTCTTCACTTGCAGCAGCACTTTCCTCTGAGGTGGCAGAATTTGTCTGAACCACTTCCGAAACCTGCATAATGCCCTGATTTACCTGAGCAATTCCCGATGCCTGTTCATTTGAAGCCACAGCAATATCTCCAACCAGATTTGCCACTCTTGATATGTCTTCAACAATCTTGTTCAGGGCATCAGCAGTCTGATTGGCTATTCTTGTGCCACCTTCAACTTTCTTGATTGAACCCTCGATCATATCTGTGGTTTCTTTGGCTGCATTAGCCGACCTTGCTGCAAGATTTCTTACCTCTTCGGCAACAACAGCAAAGCCTTTCCCGTGTTGCCCTGCTCTTGCAGCCTCCACTGCAGCATTGAGGGCCAGGATATTTGTCTGGAATGCTATTTCATCAATGACTTTAATAATTTTGGATATGTTTCCGGAGGACTCATTTATTTCTTCCATAGCCTTGAGCATTTCCTTCATCTGGCTGTTTCCCTGTATTGCATTGCCTTTTGCGGTTTCGGCAAGAGAATTTGCCTGGTCTGCACTTTCAGCATTATGTTTGGTTTGAGAAGCAATTTCCTCAAGTGATGCAGTCAATTCTTCAACGGAACTTGCCTGTTCTGTTGCCCCCTGTGACAAGGCCATACTGGAATCAGACACCTGTCTTGAACCTGATGCAACCTGTTCTGCGGCAACGCTGATATTTGACATAACATCATTAAGGTTATCATTCATTTTTCCAAAAGCCAAAGCCAATATTCCAACTTCATCCTTTGAATCCACATCAATATTTACGTCAAGATCTCCGCCGGCTATTTTATTTGCAGCTGCCAACAGCCTGTTAAGCGGTTTGCTGATAATGCCTGCAATTATTAATCCCAACCCGACAGCAAGAACTATACCAATTGCTATAATGCAAAGCATAATTATGGATTGATTTTGATAATCGGCAGCACTTTCATTTGATTTTTGCAGAGCTAAATCAGTATTATACTGAATCAACTCCTCCAGGGCATTGTCAAGAGCAACCCTTGCATCTGTAAAATCCTGTATTCCGGCTATTGCCTGGTCGTATTTTCTCTGTTTTACCAGCTCCAGATGTTCTGAACGTATTTGTCTGTAGGTAGTCAGCTTGGCCTTTAAAGTATCATACAGCTCTTTATTTTTTTTATCATCTTTAATAGTCTTTTCGTATTCTGCCAGATATTTGTTGTTTGTCTCTGTAAAACTGTTTATTTCATCAAGTCTTTCCTGCTTTTTTGATTCATTTTGTTCATATACCAAAAGCAAATAATCCGATCTGATGATCAGCAAAGATTTTTGGATTTTTGCCAGATTGGTTGAAGGTACAAAATTACTCTTGTACATTTCTTCCCCACGGGCATTTATCGTACTCATATTGTTTATTCCCATAAAACCTATGACACCGGTAAATATAGCAAGGATTATAAAGCAGACAATGAGCTTGACTCTTATTTTTAGATTACTGAACCATTTCATACATTACCCCTCCTTAGTTAATTAGGCATGATTATTTTTTAATCATACCTCAAAATATTTTCAACTTCGTCTTCATTCAGGAGCTTGTCACAGTCCAATAAAAGCTTCACCTCACCGTGAACCTTCCCGATACCTTTTATAAATTTATTTCCGCTCTTGCTCATTTCGGGAGGTGCTACTATTTCGGCATCAGGTATTGAAATAACTTCTGAAACGCTGTCAACAATCAATCCTATTGAAACTTCTCCGATATCAATAACAATTACACAGGTACGGTCATTATATTCTCTAAAGCTCTTTTTAAACCTAAGCCTCACATCCATTACAGGTATGATCTTGCCTCTCAGATTAATAATTCCTCTTATGTATTCAGGCAGCTCAGGTACCTCCGTTATTGGCTGAATTCCAATTATTTCGGTTACATAATTTATTTCAATCCCGTAGGCTTCGCTTCCCAGGCTAAAGGTAAGAAATCTCCCTTTCTGCGTATCTTCCTCCTGCTCCGGCTGTTCGGATATCAATTGTTCTGCCATATGAATTAACAGCTCCTTTCAATGTACATAATTGTTTTATCTTCCTGCCAGTCCTCCTATATCAAGTATCAGACTTATGCTCCCGTCACCCAGTAATGTACATCCGGTCAAACCGCGTATTTTACGCTTGTTTTTTATATAACCCGGAAGTGCTTTTACTACCACCTGCTGCTGACCCAATAATTCATCTGCAAAAATACAGTAGGTCTTCTCCTCCTGCTCAACCATAATGAGAATACCATCTGTAAACCCGGTAATATTGGTATTTACTTTGTAATACTCATGAAGGCGCAGAATGGGATAGCACTGTCCCCTGACCATAATCATTTCATTTCCTCCGGGATCGGTTATTAAATCTTCTCTTTTAGGTCTGAAGGATTCTTTTATTGTTTTTGTAGGGATGGTGTATCTGGACTGGCCCACCTGAATATTCATTCCGTCAATAATGGCCAATGTCAGAGGTATTTTGAGGGTAATTACCGAACCGGCCCCTTCAATGCTGTCTATTGAAACAGCTCCACCGACAGTTTCAATATTTTTAGTGACCACATCCATACCCACACCTCTGCCGCTGAATTCAGTAACTTTTTCCTTTGTGGAAAACCCGGGCAGGAATATCAGATTGTATATCTCCCTATCCGTCATCTCACTTGCAGACTTGATGAGCAGACCATTTTCCTGGGCTTTTTTCAGTATCTTTTCCTTGTTAAGACCCTTGCCGTCATCCCTTACCATAATAAGAACATCGCTGCCAGAACTTTTCGCCTCAAGTGTGACTTTGCCTACAGGCGGTTTCCCTCTGGCTTCCCTGACTTCTATCTCCTCAATGCCATGGTCAATAGAATTTCTCACCAGATGCATCAGAGGGTCTGAAATATGCTCTATTATATTTTTGTCAACTTCGGTTTCCTCTCCGATTAACTCCAGCTTTATCTCTTTTTCAAGCTTCTTACTCATATCTCTGACAATCCTGTGCATTTTCTGGAAGGTCATTGCCAAGGGAACCATTCGGATCGACATAACCATATCCTGTATTTCATTTGTAATTTTGTGCAGCTGTCTGGCAGCCTTTTGAAAGCTCTCCAACTGAAGTCCTCTGAGATCCGGGTTCTGAGTAACCATTGCCTCCGATATAACCATTTCTCCTACCAGATCCATCAGTTTGTCCAATTTTGCAATACTGACACTGATTATACTTTGATTAGGACTTATGGATATTTCCTTTTCGGCCGCCTCCTTATATTCAGAGCCTATTTTAGGTATAACAACAGGATTTTCTTCAACAAGGCCATGGTTTGATTTTTTAAACTGACTGAACTCTGTGTCATTTTCCAGTTGAATTAATTCCAGTTCTCTTAGAAATATTGTTTGATTAAAAAATTTTTCGATTTCTTGAAAATTTTTTTCTGTTTTTAAATAGATTTTAAAACCCTGTTTTTTTATAACCTCTATGCTTTCGTCATTATCGATGATATCTTCCGGAAGATAGTAAACTTCATCAGTAAACTCCCTGATATTATGAATTATGGTGTAGGCTCTGATGTTCTCCATTTCACAGCCGTCCTCAAAGAAAATGACAGCCTTGTAGAAATTTGATAATACCGGAATTTCACTTTTATTCGGAGCAATATAATACCGCGGCTGCTCGAACAATTCCGTCTTTTCAGTATTACTTGCGGAATTAACAGGGTTTTCAATTTTGATTAGTGTTAAAAATGAATTTATATCATGAATTATTTCAGAAGGGTTTCCATCCGCTTTCTCTCCATCCATAATTTTTTGAAGTTCGACTTTAATAAAGTCAACCCCCTCCAGTATATGGTCCGAAAGAGCAGAAAAATCAATGTTATCCGGTTTCTGCTCCCTGAGAAAGTAAAATAAATCTTCAATGGAATGGGCCAACATTGATATGTTATTAAATAACATCATCGCTGAAGAACCCTTAATAGTATGCATAATCCTAAAAATTTCATTTATTGAACTTTGTGAATAATTGTTGGATTTCTCTGTATCTAAGATACACTTTTCCAATTGTTCAATATTTTGTGTTGTTTCAAATATGTACATATCCAGCATGGGTTCACTGGAAAACTGACCTGACAAGAGATCACCTCCTTCTAAATGTACTGATTATAACGTACAGGTTCAGATAAAATTTTTCGGCTGTAGAATAATTTTATTACCTCTGCACGTTTCAACGAGGCAGGAGATATGTGAGTGCCGCCCTGAAACTCTTAGAAGTACCTGCCACCTGCAGAGGTGTGGTACATTATTGTCTCGTTACATATCAGCTATTTTAGTAAGTGTTTGAATAAGGTGCTCTTCTTTGAAAGGTTTAACTATAAAGGTTTTAGCTCCGGATATGATAGCTTCCTTTACCCTTGCTTCCTGGCCCATTGCCGATAATATGACTATCTTTGCCTTTGGATCCAACTGCAAAATAGTTTTAAGTGCCTGTACTCCGTCTAATTCAGGCATGGTTATATCCATTGTCACTATATCGGGTTCCAGTTTTTTGTACAATTTGATTGCTTCCAATCCGTTTTCGGCTTCTCCAGCCACTTCAAAGCCATTTTTCTCCAGCATTGTCCTTAATGACAATCTCATAAACGAAGCATCATCTACAATAAGTACTTTTTTCAAGTCTGTCACACTCCCTTTGTGTCTTTTGTTAATTCAAACAGCACAGTATTTCTTAAATTCTGTCTGCACTTCAGAACAATGTTCCAAAGCGCAGACAGAATATTTTCATAACGAGTTTACAGAATTTTACTAATTGCATTTACGGATTTTCTTGCATAATAAGCTATTGAACTATAAAATTGTTACCATAATTATAGGTTTTAATTAATTTTATGTCAATCACAAACTAAGCAAAATTTAGCAAATCAGTAAATATATAAATAAGATACAGAGGTTATTCGTCTATGCTTGTAACAGTTGTTTGCCGGAATTCCTGTTCCATATAATTAAATATCAGAATATCCATTTTTCTGCTGAGTTCAAGTACTTCAATGCTGTCACAATCATTTGCTTCGACAAGTTTATTAAGCTTTTCCCGTAAGTTTTCCATTTCAATTGTCATCATCATTATCCAACCCCTATATCTTAAACATTGCTACTAAATCTTGTAGTTCTTTTGCTCCTTGTGAATTCTGATCCGCAAGTTTTGTTTCCTGTATGGTTTTATCAACTATTTCAGTGGTTTTTTCCGCAATATCCTGGACACCTTTGGCACTTTCATTAATGGTTGCCGCAACCTCATTCATTGCTGTTGAAATACTTGATACTGCAACATCCAGCTGGCCGGCTGCAAGCTCGAATTCTTCCATCAGGTTGTATATAAATTCTGCGTCATTATTGTATTGTTCACTGACTTCAGTTAATTTCCCATAGTCTTTCAGTACATTTTTATCAACAAAGGATAAAATAGCTTCTGAATTTTCCTTCATATGTCCCACTGAGGAATAAACATTCTTTACTATTCCCTGAATACCTGCTGCTGTCGTTGAAGACTGTTCGGCCAGCTTTCTTATTTCATCTGCTACAACAGCAAAGCCTTTACCTGCTTCTCCTGCCCTGGCTGCTTCTATGGCTGCATTTAAGGCCAAAAGATTTGTCTGGCTTGTAATAGACAGTATGGTATCTGCAAGTACGCTGATCTGTGTTATAGTATTTGATTCCTCAATTGCACTTTCCATTTTTATTCTTACATCTTCATATATATCTTTTGCATTTTTAGTAGATTCCGCAGCATCCTGCCTGAGAGTATTGGCTCTATGTATAATCTGGCTTGATTTTTCAGCTCCTCCTTTTACCCTGTCGGCTATAGCACTAACACTGGCATCAATTTCTTCGGTGGTTGCGGTTATTTCTTCCGAAGAAGCGGCTGTTTCCTCCATACCTGCTGATAACTGCTGAGTAGTGGCCGAATTGTCATGTGCATTTTCCTGAATGTGATTTGACAGCTTTTCCATACTTTCGGCATTTTTCATGATCACCTGGGATACGTCCTGGAGCTTTCCTGCCATATCTCTCAATACCTGGCGGGTTTTGAACATAGCTCTTGCTATTATTCCTGTCTCATCCCTGTTTTCTGATAAATACTCATAGCTTTTATCATATTTCAGATCCAGGTCTGCTGTCTTATTTATAAGTTCTGTCAGCTTGACAATTGGTTTTGAAATTTTTGTCGCAATGAATAAACCCAACCCCAGCGCCAGTACCACCAATATTATACCGCCGATTACTATATACTCGATCATTGTATTAACGGGAGCCATTATATCTCCGATATCCCCAGTCACTACCAGAGTCCAGTTGGTCTCAGGGAGTACCGAATATGCTGCCTGTTTGGTTTTACCCTGATACTGGTACCGAACTACTGCCGGCTCCACCTTCTCTCCTCTTTTAACCCGTTCTACAACCTCTTTAATCTGTGCATTGGTAACAGGGTTGCCAATATTTTTTTTGTCGGGATGATAAAGTGTAGTACCGATTTCATCTACCAGATACGCATAGCTGGATTCTGTGTCAAGAATTTTTGTTTCTGTCAGATACTTTACTATGCTGTCAGCCATTACTGCTGACGCTGCAAAACCAACAAGTTCTCCATTTACTTTTACCGGGTGTACAAAAGCAATCACAAAGGCACCTGTAGATTTTGACTTTAAGGTTTCACTGATTGCAGACGCTCCGGTCTTCAACACATTTTTTGTATAATTTCTATCCTTTATATCTGCTCCAAGCAATTTTATATCGCTGTCAGCGCAGATAATACCCTGAGCATTAACAATAAATATGTGTTCGATATTTCCTGCATCTTTTACCATTGTCTGGAGTTTAGGATTCAATTGAGCCTGTATATCGGACATGGACTCTCCATTTTTTGACCTGACTAAAATCTCTTCTACTTCCTTCTGCTGAGCAATCAATGCTATATTTCTTTTTTCCTTGTCAATCATGGATCTGATAATAGTTGAGCTTTCCTGATTTATTTCGGTCATTGTAGAATTTGTAAGACTACTGATAGTTTGAGTTGATTTCAGTAAAGCAATACTCCCCATTATTCCAATAGTGACAATCATCATTGCAATCATAACAATTGAAAGCTTAGCCCTTAATTTCATAGTTTAAATCCTCCTGATAATTAATTTGGGATGATAGATTTTCCCGAATTTTCTTTATTGTGTCTGCTTCCTGCATAGGTTTACTGAAAAGGTATCCCTGAATTTTGTGACATTTGTGCCTGACCAGATATTCCAGCTGCTCCTGAGTTTCAACACCTTCGGCTACAACACACAAGTCCATAGACCGCCCGATTTTTACAATTAAATCTGTAAGCGATTTATCCTTTTTATCTGTTATGGTATCGATAAAGGACTTGTCTATCTTTAATGTTGTTATTGGAAGCTGTTTCAGATAATTAAGTGAAGAATATCCCTTTCCAAAGTCATCCAGGGCAATTTTTATTCCTTTGGCTCTCATCAGTTTTAGTTTTCCGGCTATCACCTCGTATGATTCCATTAATATTGATTCTGTTATTTCAAGTTCCACCTGTTTAGGGTTTAACTGTAAAGCCTCAATTGTGTCAATAACCATATTTGCAAAATCATCCTGCAAAAGCTGAAGCATTGAGATGTTAACAGATATAATCAGCCCTCTGTACCCCATCTTTTCAAGATTGTTCAGAAATTGGCAGGCTGTTTTCAGCACCCATTCTCCTATTGGAATTATCAGATGGGTTGCTTCTGCCACTCCTATGAATTTTTGCGGAGATACAAAGCCCAATTCGGAGTTCCGCCATCTTATCAGGGCTTCAAATCCTGATATTGTTCCGCTCTTAAGGTCAAGCTGCGGCTGATAGAATAATTCAAACTCATTATTATCCAGTGCCTTTCTTAAATGTTT
This sequence comes from Eubacterium sp., assembly GCA_029266335.1. Classification (GTDB taxonomy): domain Bacteria; phylum Bacillota; class Clostridia; order Acetivibrionales; family DSM-1351; genus Ruminiclostridium. The sequence continues at coordinate 21,609 of JAQSXC010000008.1, forward strand.
TTCTATAGTCATTCTCTCTGTTATTTCTTCATTCATTGGATCATTATAAAATACAATTCTGTTTCTGCCGGTTTCCTTTGCTTTATAAACTGCAATATCAGCATTTTTCAATAATGAATCAAATTCTTTTCCATGCTGCGGATATAGCGATACTCCGATACTTACGGTAGTGTATATGCTTATATTTTCCACCTCAAAGGCAGGCTTGAAGGCCTTAAGAATACTGACCGCAAGCTTTTCCAGATACTCTTTTCTGTTATATTTTTCAACAAGGACTATAAATTCATCGCCACTCAATCTATAAACAATAGAATTATCTATACAGTGTTCAATCAGTCTTTCACTGATTTTTACAAGAAGAAGATCTCCGAATCTGTGTCCCATTGTATCATTTACATACTTGAAATTATCAATGTCTATATAAAGAAGGGCATATTTTTCTTCACTGTTTTCACTAATAAGTAAATTAAGTCTTTCAGTAAGCGAATACCTGTTTTCCAGTCCTGTAAGCTGGTCATGATACGCCAGGTAGTGAAGCCTGTTTTCATATTCCTTCAGCTCGGTAATATCTGTATAAGATCCTGCCATTTGATATAATTCACCTCTGTCATCAAAGGCTGCCTTACCTCTGGCATGAATCCATATGTACTTTCCGTCCTTCCTTTTGAACCGGTATTCACAGTGATAGTAAGGTGTTTTTTGAGTCTGATGGATAAGCATTTTCTCTGTGGCGGCAGCCTTGTCTTCCGGATGTATGAACCATTCCCAGCCATCCGCCGCCCTCAGGTCACCCTTGCTGTAGCCTGTGATCTCGTACCATCTGTCGGAAAAGCTCCTCACTCCGTTTATTTCCTGCCAGATAGCATCATTTGATGCTTCGGATATGATTCTGTAGCGTTCTTCGCTATCCTGTATCTGCCTTTGGTTAATCAGAGTCTGCTGATATTGTTCTTCCAGCTCAGCCTGTGATTCGGCCAGTTTTTCATATGCCTCCTCAAGCTTTGCGTTGGCTTCTGAAAAATCATTCAGGCTTTGCTTGAGTTCAAGCTCGGTTTTTTTCAACTGCCTTAAAGAATTGTTAATTAAAAAATATATCAGAATACCTGTAATAGTAACATACAGCCATCCCTTAATTAGGCTGAAAAAGGTTACCATTTCCAAGTCTCTTACCAGGAAGTTTAGCATTTTATCCGAAAGCAATATCCATATTGCTCCCGTTACCATATAAATTGCCGTTATTTTAAGTGATATGTTTTCCGATTTCCTACCAAACATTGTGCCCCCTATCCAGGTCCATGGCCTGAAACATCTCAAAACAGGTTAATTAAAAAGGGTATATAAACTATGATAAAGTAAAAGGATAAATTTGTATTATATTCCAATAATACAAGTTTATCCTTTAAACAAAAATGGAATTATGTAAGCACTTACCCCGAATTTTTTTGGGTGTTGTTAAAAATAGTCAAATATTTAGTTTTGTTGTCGAAATTCAGTAATAGTTTTGCCAGTATGCTTTTTAAAGATTTTACCAAAATATTCAACATCTTTGAAGCCAAGTTGTTCTGCTACTTCATAGGACTTGAGACGCTCGGTTCTTATCAGCTGTTTGGCCCTTTCCAGCTTGATCCTGGTCAGATATTCGATAAAGGAAATCCCTGTTCTCTGTTTAAATACCTCACTTATATAAGATCTGTTCATATACAATCTGTCTGCCACCGTTTGAAGTGATAAGCCACTGTCAATATTTTGAAGTACATAATTACTGGTTATCCAGACTATCCCCTTTTCCTGACAGCCAAGTTGGTAAGTATTGAAAGCATCTATGATATACTGAATATTCTCAATAATGAAATCCACTATTTCACTGAATTCTTTAAATTGAAGTATGGTAATTGTATTCAGATCCTTCATATCCATAAATTTCTCCAGCCAGCTATTTTCACTCAATATCCCTTTAATCACCAATGGAACTGCTTTCTTTAATGCCCCCTCCACCTTCATGACATCATACTCAAGATTTGCCCCTATCCGCTCTATTATATGCCGTATAGAATCAACCGCCTTTTCATCCCTGCTTTGAATCAGCTCTATAATTTTATCAATATCCTGATCTTCAAAGTATTCTTCGGTTTTTTCCTCGAATATTTCCTCGAGTTTTTTTACCCGTTCACTTTCCTTTTTTTTACTAATTATATGTTCGGAGGCCCTGCTCAGGAGTTTTGTCAATTCTTCTGCATTTGCAGGCTTTGCCAGAAAATCAAATGCACCCAAAATTATTCCCTGTCTTGCATAGCTGAACTCATTAAAGTCGCTGAGCAGCACAACGCAGGGACATAAGTTTTTTTCAACTATCTTGCTCAGCAGCTCCATTCCATCTATTTTGGGCATCCTAATATCGGTTATAACCAGATCAATATTATTCCTCTGCAGCTTCAAAAGTGCCTCTTCACCGTTTCTGGCTTCCTCAACAATAATAAACCCTGATTTTCCACCCCATACAGGTATTCTTTTCAATTCAATCCTGACAATTTCCATATCATCGACCAGCATTACCTTCAGCAAATGTTACGCCCCCCATACATCAATTTATCCTTCGAAAGGTACTGTAAAATAGATAGTAGTGCCAATGCCAACCTCACCTTGAATCCAGGTTTTTCCACCATGCTTTTCGATTATTTTCTTTACGGTTACAAGTCCTATACCGGAACCCTCAAACTCATCACTGGTATGAAGTCTCTGGAAAATGCCAAACAGCTTGTTTGAAAAAGCCATATCAAACCCGACACCGTTATCTTTAACATAGAATATATATTCGTTTTCTGTCAATGTACTACCTACCCTGATTTGGGCTTTTTTCCTGTCCTTTGTAAACTTGAAGGAATTGGACAGTATGTTGGTTATAACCTGTCCGAACATAATCCTGTCGGCCATAATATTGGGTAAACCGGTCTCTATAATCAGTTCAATATCTCTTCCATAATCTGCAGCCTTTAATTCCTCAAAACAGGAAACGAATTTAGCTTCTGTGTTTATTTCCTCAATATTCAGCTCAGATCTGGAGGTAGTTGAATACTGAAGCAGTTTATTTATCATATCAATCATGTCTCGGGAAATGTTTCTGACATTGGACAACATATATGCCATATCTTTATTAATGGCTTTTCCATAGTCCTCCATAACGATCCTGACATAACTTTCAACAGCCCGGAGGGGAGACTTCAGGTCATGTGACACCGTGTATGTAAAAGCCTCCAGCTGACTTACCGCAGATTGCAGCTCGCGAGTTCTGTCCCGGACTCTTTGTTCCAGCTCCTCATTCAGTTTTCGGACTTCATTTATAGCCATTTTATAATTTGTTATATTGTCAAAAACTACCCCAACCTGATTATTATTTATCTTGAAGGTATTAACAAGATAATATATTTTGCTGTCGGGATAATAGGTTTCAAACTGCTCGGTTTGTCCGGTGTCGAGTACCCTTTGGTATATTAACTGGTTCCGGTTTTTTATTCCGAATACCTCTGACCAGGTTCTGCCCGGAAGGTCTGAAATACTCATTTGAGTCTGGATTTTAAAGTTTGGATTTACCTCTACAAATCTCATATCCTGAAGTCTTCCATCCTTATCATACACTGGCTCAAAAACAAAATAACCGTTCATCATCTTTTCAAACAGCTGCCTGTAGCGTTCCTCGCTGGATACGAGACTTTTTTGAACCTCCGAAAGTTCATCGTACTGTACCCTCAGTTCTTCTTCAGAAGCTGTCAGCTCCTCGTAAAGCTGTGACAATTCGGCATTATTGCTTGCCAGCTCTTCTTTTATTATTTGAATCTTCCTCAGATAAACCAGCAAAATGAATATAAAAATAGTAAGAATTACAATAATGATAACTGTCGTTATAATGATATTTTTATATGTTTCAAGTAATGAATACGGTTTATTGATAATTATACTGCCCTTTGGTATATGATCTGAACTGATATTGAATCTTTCAAGCTGTACATAGTCAAACATGTATTGAGTAGTTTTCGCTGTATAAACAGGTATATCAGAAATATTTTCTCCATTTAAAACCCTTCTTGCAATAGCTCCTGCCAGTTCTCCCTGAACCTTTCCGCTGAGCATGCTTCCGCCTATGGCACCATGTCCCAAACCAAAATCGTACAGATGAAATACAGGGACATGACTGTTATCGCTTACGACCTGAGCAAGATTCTCAAAGCCGATAGCCATACCTTCTTCATCACCGTAATAAGTTGTAATCAGAATAATACTGTCCTTATCGGCCTGTCCCACCTGGTCCAGGATGTCGTTATAGGAGCCTTTGTTCAGCGGTATCAAACTGACTCCGGGAGCTATCTTTTCAGCAGCGGTTAAAGTAATATCCCAGGTTGATATGCCACTTTCGGAATTATCAAATATTACATATATCTTTTTTAAACCGGGATATATTTTCAACGCATTACTTATTGTCCCCTCAGCATCGATTTCTTCCACTACTCCGGTTACGTTTTTTTCGCCTGCTGTCAGGTCTTCAACTCCTCTGGTATTGACACCGCAGAATATGACAGGGGCATTGTTAAACAGTTCCTTCCGGTTGTCCAAAGCAAATTTAAGTGCTGCATCATCTGTAGCTATTACTACATCCAACTTCTTTTCAGCATATTTAAATTTCAAATAGGTATGTAAATGAGACAGGTTCTCCTCTGTAGGATATGTTTTCCAGTCCATATACTCCACTGCTATTTCACAGCATTCTCCGCCCTTGTCCAGCTTGCTCAATATGCCGTCATTCTCATTTTCAGTCCAGGACAAGCCCTCAGAATATGAATTTAATATTAAGACCTGGTTTCTTTTGACCTCCATGGCATTAACACTCAATCCAGATGGAAATGAGAGTATTAATATAATTGTTATGAATATAAAGTATCTTAATAAAAGCGTGCTTCTTTTCAAAACCACTAAATTAACACTCCCTTCATAGAATTCAATAAATTATTATAAATTAAAATTCTACTTATGCAAGCATATAATTAATTTATTTATTCCCTCATTTTACAATATAAAACAATATAAGCATTTATTATCATGAAAATTGGAAATATCCACTGCTTTTTGGCTTATATATTTATTAACGTAAAATTTACCGTATTAAAATAAATATCGGTATATCTATTGGCTAATTTACCGAATATTATCACTTAAAATAGTAAAACTATAAATAAATATATTTTTCAGGAGGCTTGAATTACCATGTCAGATAAAGATATTGAAAAGTCCTATGAGCGAAGTGCAGCTACCATGCGGGGCGATAATACCACCTTTGGCACCAGGCTGACAAATGAACATTCCAACGACCCAAATACACATACCGACATCCACAACCGTATTCAGGTTGATTACAACAGGATTCAAAAATCTCCTTCAATGGAAGAAGTTCATAAATGGCAAAGAGAACATATTAAAAAGGATGACCAATCCAAAGAAGGGTATCCGCTGAATGTAATTATTGATCCTGCAATGAGGGAGATGTACCAGGTAGTTCATGATGCCGGAATGACAAATGTATTCGACAGGTTCAGCCAGCAGCAGCCAATTCAATGTAAATTTTGTATTGAAGGACTGTCCTGTCAGCTTTGCGCAAATGGTCCCTGCAGAATTAACGACAAGGTTCCAAGAGGTACCTGCGGTGTGGATGCGCACACCATGGTATCAAGAAACTTTGTTTACCGCCATGTGACCATAGGAACCTCGGCAAACATATTCCACTGTCATCAGGCGGCCAGGACCTTGAAGGCTGCAGGAGAACACCCTGACAGCGGCCTGAAAATCAGAGACCCTGAAAAGCTTAAAAAGTATGCGGATATGGCAGGCCTAAATGCCAGCCAGCCCCTGGAAAAACTGGCCGTGGATTTTGCCCAGTGGGTAATTGACGATATCCATTCTCCCTACCATATCCCCTCAAAAACGGTTGAGGCCTTTGCTCCTGCAAAACGGAAGGAGCTGTGGCGACAGCTGGGGCTCTTCCCTGGTGGAGGCTACAGTGAAATCGCATATGCTCAGACCCGCTGTATGACAAACTTCACTTCTGACCCCATAGAGTTTCTCCTTAACAGCGTAAGGCTGGGTGTGGCAAATGAGTACCAGGGCTTGTTCCTGCTGGATATCATACAGGAAATCCTCATGGGAACCCAGGAGATTGCCATGAAGAAACAAAATATGGGACTTCTGAAAGAGGGAATGATCAATGTTATTACCAATGGACATATGCCGCTGCTTGCACATGTTGCTATTGATCTGGCTTCCACCGATGAGTGGCAGCAGAAGGCAAAAGCTGCCGGAGCTGATGGAATCCAGATACTGGGCCATGTCTGTGAAGGCCAGCAGCTGATAAACTATCAGGGAACACATAATCAGAAGGGTTACGGCGGACAGGAAGGTGAATGGCTCTCCCAGGAATACCTGCTGGCCACCGGTGTTGTGGATATGTTTATGTTTGATTACAACTGTACTGTTCCCACAATGCCTCTTTTCGCCAAACGCTTCGGAACCAAACTTCTGAGTACCCATCCCGTTATCCGCCTTCAGGGCACAGAAGCTCTGGATTTTGTTCCTGAAAAAATGAAGGAGCAGGCGGAAAAGGCGCTGGATATGGCTATTGAGTCCTTCAAGCAGCGTAAGTCCGAAAACAGAAAGACTTATATCCCTCCCCACACCTCTGACTGTATGGTGGGCTTCAGCACCGAATCAGTCAGAGCTGCTCTGGGAGGATCCTTTGATCCGTTGATAGAGCAAATTGCAAACGGAAACATCAGAGGTATAGCTACTATTGTAGGCTGTACTACTGCACGTTACGGACAGGGAGGCAGCAACATCTTCAGAATCACTCAGGGTCTGATAAAGAACAATATTCTGGTGCTTTCAGGCGGATGCACCTCATCTGTAATGGAATATACAGGCCTCACAAATCCTGCTGCAGCAGATGAATGCGGAGAAGGCCTGAAAGCGGTATGCAAACAGTTGGGCATCCCTCCTGTTCTCACCTATGGTGCCTGTGTGGATATAGGTAAAATGACGCACACTGCAAAAGAACTGGCAGATGCTCTGAAGATTGATACCAATCTTCTCCCCCTTGTAATCGGTGCTCCTGAATATCTGGAACAGAAGGCTGTTGCCGATGCCTGCACCGCAGTTGCCTTAGGCTGGCTGGTGCATGTTGCACCGGTGCCTTCCATCACAGGTAGTGACGTGGTTGTTAAAACACTGACTGAGACAACAGAGACCCTTGGACTTGGTAAAGTCGTTGTGGAGCTGGATGCCGAAAAAACAATTCAAATATATGTTGATCATATAGAAAAGAAACGTAAGGAACTGGGTTTGAACTAGTTACAGCTACATGGCTGAATTAACTTATTCTAAAGCTGTAACTTACCATTTATGACGGCGGTTGCAAAAAACGTGATGCTCCGGTAAAAGCGCATCACGTTTTTTGATTCCATTTTTACAATTTATATAATTCAGGCACATTTGCTTTAAAGCTATTGATTAAAGGTCTCAAATCCTGAACTTCATAATACTTTCCTGAAGCTGCAGAGCAAGTTGGGATAGACCTTCAGCTGCCTCTGTAATCTGATGCACAGTAGAAGACTGTTCCTCAGTTGAGGCTGCCACCTCTTGCGTACTAGCAGCTGTCTGCTGCGCCACACTTGCTATTCCCGTCATTTCGTCACCGGCTTGTACTGCGTTTTTGCTTAGAGCAGACGAAGCTTCGGCAACCTGAACTACTTTATGACTTAAGGTCTCAACTACACTAGCTATATTGTCAAAGGCAGCAATGGTATTTTCAAGAGATCTGGTCTGTTCATGCACTACAGCCTTTGATTTATCCATTTTATCAACCGCCGAACTTACACCTGCCTGCACTTCCTTAATAATCAAATCGATCTGTTTAACAGAAGAATTTGATTGTTCGGCAAGTTTCCGTATTTCATCGGCAACCACAGAGAAGCCTTTCCCGGCTTCACCGGCTCTGGCGGCCTCAATAGCGGCATTGAGTGCCAATAGATTGGTCTGATCCGAAATTCCGCGAATAACTCCCAGTATCTGTCCTATCTCCTTTGATTTTTCAGACAATTCAGTTATGGCAGCAGCAACCTCCGACGAGGTCTCATTATTTTCTCTGACCTTTGTTTCCTGATATTTTACTGTATCCTCTCCATTGTTGACGGCATCCTTAGCCTCATCCACCATTTTTTCCGATAGAGCCATATCTTCCGCGATCTGAGACAAGCCTTCAACGGTCTGCAATATCTTTGCATTACCCTTTTCGGAAGATATTGCCTGTTCTGATGCCCCCCTTGCCAGTTCTGTCACAGCCACCGATATTTGTTCAGAAACCTTGGTCACTTCTTCTGAAGAGGCTGCAAGCTCTTCGCTCGAGGCCACCATCTCCTGTGAAGCATTGCTGACATCAACTATCAAGCCTCTCAGGTTATTCACCATCTGTTTAAATGCATTTCCCAGTTCATAAATTTCGTCACGAGACTTGATTCTTGGCACCTCCTGTGTCAGATCCCCTTCTGAAACCATAGCTGCTGCTCTGGTTAATGCCTTAACCGGCCTGGCTATACTCATGGTCAGTATAAATCCGGTTACTGCCGCACCAAGCAAGGAAATCAAAACTATTATGAAAGAAAGAGTAATTCTGTTCTCCATATCATTTTTAGTCTCATTAACAATGTCGGAATCCAATTTGTTAACATATGTACTCCAATTATCTACAAGCTCTTCAATTTTCAGAACACTTCCCTTAATATTTTTTCCATACGCAATTGCTTCATCCATTTTACCGTCTTTTACCATGCCGAATATAACCTGTACACCCTGATCATATTCATCATTTGATTTTTTTAAATTGCTCAAAAATTCTTTTGACTCAGCGGTACTTATTTTACTTTCAATGTTTTTGTATATGGTATCAAGCTGTTTTAGTACTTCATTGTACTGGCTGACATATTGTTCATCCTTATACAGCATATAGCCACGTACAGCCGCTGCCTGTTCCAGATTCAATGCCCTTGCCTCTTTGACCAGGGTTTCTACCGGGAGATTTACATTAATTACCACCTCATATGATTTTTCCATAGTATTCATCCCATTCAACCCAAGCAAACTTACAATTATTATTAATAAAGTTATAACAAAAAAACTTATAAAGATTTTAACCCCAATTTTTATTTTCATCTGCAATCCCCCAGAATAATTTATTTATGAATCAAAACAAAACTTAATTTAATTAAGGAAAGTTAGAGATAATAGGATCCGTTTTCAAAATCGATTTGTTAATTGACTAGTCTATTATTTAATGCCACCTTTTCTATAACTTGAAACAATAATATTTTGAGTATTTCGGTAGAAAATATTTCCATAGTATAGTAGTTGTCTTAATGCCATAAAAAAGACCCACCTGATGTGAGTCTTATAATTTTTATATTATTTAATTATGCATTTCTGCGGGAAAACCACATGCATGTCTTTGTATATCTTTATTTCTTGGGAACTCCGTTAAAGCCCTCTCCCAGCACTTCTCTCACGTCTGCTAAAATCATAAATGCATTTGAATCTACAGCATGAACAATTTCTTTCAGATGTTGAATTTCGTTTCTGGACAGTACACACAGCAGAACATTTTTATCTTTTCCGGAATAAACGCCCCGTCCCTTCAGTTCGGTTACACCTCGGTCCATATCATTGATAATTCTTGTTGCTATCTCCTCCTGGTGTTCTGAGATGATAAGTACAGCTCTGGCATAATCAACACCCTCTACCAGTGCATCAATTACCTTGGTAGTTATGAAAAGGCTGACAAGTGAATACAAACCGATAAGTACGCTCTTGAACGCAATTATTGCAAAAATAATTATTAATGCATCAATAGCTAAAAGGATCTGCCCTATGGTCAGGTTCCTTATAGGCCTGTTCAAAAGCTTTGCAGCCAGTTCTGTCCCCCCGGTGGTTGCCTCCATTTTCAGAACAATACCAAGCCCGATACCGCTCAGGAAACCACCAATAATGCTGTATAGCAATATATCAGGTGTAGAAGCACTGCCAACTTCATTAATAAGCAATTTTTTAGCCAGATCTGCCATGACATTTTCAGTTAAATCAATAATTACAGATAAAATTATTGTGCCATATAATGTCCTGATGAAAAAATGCCTGCCTATGATTTTATAGCCCATCACAAAGAGGGGTATGTTAATAACCAGCATTACCGCTCCCACCGGCAGCTTGCCATCGCTTAAATAGAAAATAACTGTGGCCAAACCGCTGAGGCCACCGGGTGCGATTTTATAAGGAACAAGAAATATGTTAATGGCTAATCCAGTGATTCCGGCTCCGAATGTAATTAAAGAATAGACTTTTAAAAAATTAATTACCTTCTGTAGTTTAGACATTTATCCTCCGAACATCTAATGTGCCAAATAATTTATCATCAGCACACAAATATAGTTGTAAATCAAAAAAACATATATTAATAATATATGTTTTTTTGATTTATATAAACATTTATTTACTATTTCCTTCGAAGGTTATTACACTTACTATAGTACTTTCTGCAAAAATGCTCTCGTTCTCTCATTTTTGGGATTTGTAAATATTTCCTCCGGTAAACCCTCTTCACTTATCTCACCTTTGTCCATAAATATTACTCTTGAACCCACTTCTTTTGCAAAACCCATTTCATGAGTTACAACTACCATGGTCATACCATCCCTGGCAAGTTTTTTCATAACCTCAAGAACTTCTCCCACAAGTTCCGGATCAAGTGCCGAGGTCGGTTCATCAAACAGCATTATTTTAGGCTTCATTGCAAGTGCTCTGGCAATGGCTACTCTCTGCTGCTGACCGCCAGACAAACGTGCAGGATATTCATCCTTTTTATCCTCAAGTCCAACCATTTTAAGCAGTTCCAAACCATAACCGATGGCTTCATTTTTAGGAACCTTCTTAACAGAAACAGGTGCTTCGATTATGTTCTGTAAAACCGTCATATGTGGAAAGAGATTAAACCTCTGGAAAACCATCCCCAATTCGGTACATATTTCGGATATCTTTTTATGAGTAATTTTAAACTGATTCTTTCCATCAATTTTCTCAGCAAGAAGTTCGTCCTCAATCATTACTTTACCACTTGTTATTACTTCCAGGTGATTCAAGCATCTGAGCAAGGTACTCTTACCAGAGCCACTGGGCCCGATAATACATAAAACTTCCCCCTGTTGTACTTCCAGATTTATGTTTTTAAGCACCTCAAGGGTACCAAACGACTTGCATACATTTTCTACAGTTATCATTTTTCCCATGTCGTCTCTCCCCCTATTCGTATACTGAATATTTCTTTTCCAGTTTTTCAAAAGTAATAGTAAACAGAGAAGTCATAATCAGGTATAATGCTGCAGATGGCAAATAGATCAATGCATTTGTTGTTGCATTTACTATTTGAGTTGTATTTCTCATTAATTCTGCCATACCAATAGTTGAAACAAGTGCTGAGTCTTTTAATAATGCGATAACTTCGTTTCCTACTGGAGGAATTAAACGTCTATAGGACTGAGGAACAATAATTCTTCTCATTGCTTGCCCATAGCTCATGCCCAAAGCCTTTGCAGCCTCCATCTGGCCTTTGTCTATAGACTGAATTGCTGCCCTGATTATTTCTGCCAGATATGCACCTGAATTCAGAGCCAATGCGATATAAGCAGCCATCATGGCACTGAAAGACAACGACTTTCCGAAAATAAGCGGTAAACCGTAATAGAAGAAGAATATCTGCATTATTAGAGGAGTTCCTCTGAATAACCAAATATAAAACCAGCATATTTTATCTACTATTGCATTTTTAGATAATCTGCCCAGTGCTAAAAACAAGCCCAATATCATACCAAAAACAACTGCCACGACGGTCAGCTGTAAGGTTACAACAGCCCCCTTCAATAACGCAGGCATAGAATTTATAATTATATCCAAATAAAACAACTCCCCATTATACCTTTTATATTTCTATTTTCCTAAATATAGACAAGAGATAATACTCTCTTGCCTATATTTGAGTTTACCATTGAAACACTTAATTACTTAATATCTTTAACATTTCCGGTAAGATCTTCACCGAACCAATTTTCCGATATCTTTTTCATAGTACCGTCAGCAAACATATCTTCCAATGCTTTCTGAGCCTTGTCTCTGAGTTCTGTATTATTTTTCGCAAAACACATTCCAATTGGTTCATTAGTCAATCTTGCACTTGATACCTTGTAGCTTGAAGGATCCTTCTTTACATAGTATCTTGCTACAACTTCATCAACTACTATTGCATCAAGTCTGCCAACCTTCATGTCTGAGAAAGGCTGTATAACCTGATCATACTGTGTTAATTCAAACTTTGTAGTTTTGAGGTATTCAGCACAGGATTCATCAGCAGTAGTACCGATCTGTACACCAACTTTTTTGCCTGCTAAATCCTTTGGCTCTTTTATTGTTGTATCATCAGCAGGAACAACTATGACCTGTGCATTTGCAATATATGGAGTTGACATTGCATACTTTGCCATTCTTTCTTCGTTTCTGCTTACAGAAGATATAATAGCGTCAAATTTATTTGATTCCAATGCAAGGAAAATACCTGCCCAGTCATTTGAAACGAATTCAGGCTTCATATTAAGTCTTTTTGCCACCTCGGTAGCAACATCAATATCAAATCCCACAGTTTTATTTGATTCATCTTTAAACTCCATTGGAGGATAAGTATCATCAACTCCAACCTTAAGTACCTGCTGTTCAGCAGTTGTAGATCCTGCTGCACTGCCGGCAGCTGCCGAACTTTCACTTGCTGTTTTGGATGATGCTGCATTATCACCGGCTGCAGCCCCACAAGCTGTTACCGCAAAAGCTATAATAAGCAATGCGGATAAACAAATTAACACTCTTTTCATTCTGTTCATATCCCTACACCCCTTTTAATGTATAAATATTCATTATGCAATAATAATACATTAAAAATTATAAATTTACAAGGCGTTTTGCAAGTTTTGTGTATCAAACTTGCAAATTTAACCAACATGTCTTTTATTTATCCCATTGCTTATGTTATTTTGTGCTGGAGACCAAATATTTCCCCTTATGAATTCAGCTTTTTGAATATATTGTCTTTAACCTTTGAACTAACCCGGATGTTATTAACGCCTTCATTTATCAGAGCCTGTCTGATATACTCTATCTCGGCTTCTGTCAGTTGAATTATTCTGCCCCTCTGGTTGGACTTCAGATTCTTTAATATATCTGCGATTGCACTCTTGGCTTTTTCAATATTATTAAAGTAATAAACATCCAGTTCATCAAAATATGCAGCATCATGCTTCAAATATTTCTCTTTTATTAATGAAGCTTCAAGGTGAACCAGTTTTGAAATATCTACAATTTTGTATACGCCGAGATAATCAATGTAGTAACTGTTACTTTCCCTTCCTGACTTTCTTACAATAAAATTAGATTCACTTACATAATCAAAACTCATGCGCCAATCCTCCTAAATTATATCTGTATCTTCATTATAACAGGATAAATCTACCGCAACAATATTATAGTTCTGCTGCAGCAGTGAGAAAACAATCTGCAGCATGTGATAATAAATATGCAATCGTTGACAAATAAAATTGTATATTCTAAACTGTAAAGGTCAATTACTTTTATTTGAAAGCTGGTATTATAAAACCATTGCCGACTTCTTCTGAAGTAAAAGCAAATACTTAAACATAATCGACTTATTATGGGGTCAAGTGTAGAAATATATGTTTTATACATTTTATAGCTGCCTGGCAGCTTTGGAGGCTATATGCGAAAGATAGTAGAAATTGCAGGAATAAATATTGATGACTTATCAATGGAAGAAGCCGTTGAAAAAATATATGAATTCATTGAATCAGATAAAAACCATGCTGTTTATACACCTAATGCAGAAATTATGATGGATGGCATAACAAATAAAGAAATGAAAGCAATTTTGAATAATGCCGATATGCTGGTTGCAGATGGCGCCGGTGTGGTGCTGGCTTCAAAAATCCTTGGGAAGGAAGTTGCAGAAAAGGTTTCAGGTGTTGATCTTGTTAAAAACCTCTTAACGGCATCTTCCAAAAGACCTGTAAAATTCTTTTTGTTCGGCGGTAAACCAGGCATACCGGAAAAAGCCAATGCCAACATAGTCTGCGATTACCCAGGTGCAGAGATCGCAGGTACAAGAAACGGCTATTTTTCAAAAGAAGACGAGGAAGCTATTATTAATGAAATAAACAGCTCAGGTGCTGATGTACTGCTGGTTTGTCTTGGAGCTCCCAAGCAAGAGCTGTGGATCACCGAAAACAGGGATCGTTTAAAGGTCAAAGCCTCGCTTGGAGTTGGCGGTACCATGGATATCCTGGCCGGAAATGTAAAGCTGGCTCCAGACTTTTTCAGAAATCATGGCCTGGAATGGCTTTATAGGCTATATAAGGAACCAAAACGTTTTAAAAGAATGTTGAGACTTCCAAAATTCATATTTTATGTAATAGGAATAAGACTAGGGTTTGTGAAACACTAGTCTTGATTCCTGCCATCATTAAATTTTTTTAAATTTATACTTTGAAACTGTTTATCATTTCCGGTAATCAATTAAAGGGGTGTAATACTATAGATCACTCTGCGAGTAAAATCTACAGCATTACACCCCTTATAAATTCTTTATGGGACTTTATCTACTTAATAGTCTTTCCAGTCAGCTTTTGTATCAATTTTACAGATGCATAATAAACTTCCGGATATTTCAGAACCTTCCTGTTCTCCAGCTTTTTCTGAAGTGTCTCATCAATCAAACCCTGCTTGCAGGCCTCGGAATAAAAATCTCCTTTAATACCGGTTTCACCTGTCAGCTCAAGCACAATCCGTCCAAAGAGTTCTTTTGTAAGAGGTTCATCCTTCAAATATTTTCTTATACTAACGTCAAAGTTATAATTATAGGCCTCCTCCGATACTCTCGGCACTCCGTTCAATACTATAAAGGCCAGATCCTGGCTCTTTGCTTCCTTATCGTATTTATAGTCATTTGTAATACCGCCGCTTAACAAACCCAGATTTATAAGCTTCTCAGCATAAGTATAACTCCAGTTTCCGGTAATGCTGGTCATGTCCTCTTTTATATCTGACATGTAAATACCCATTTTCCTGAGTATCTTTTCAATTTCCTGCTGAATATCCAGATTATGATCATCAACAAGCATGGGAACAGCCATATCCTTTGATATGCTGTATGCAGAGATAATGCCTGTGGCAAGGCCGGTACCCGCTATACTTGAGTTGGAACTTGCAGCAGTTTGAACAAGTGAGGATGCAGAAATCTTATCTCCGGTCATCAATACATTGTCCAAGCCTTCCGGAATTATTGAGTTAAGCGGTATGTAGAAAGTCTTCGGATTACATAGGACATATCTGTTGCCGTCATCCATGGTAAAAGTTACAGGCCTTGAAGCCGAACTTATTCTGTCGGTGAATCTTTTACCTGTGAGAACATCACTAAGGGTCAAGTGATATCTCCCGTCAAAATGATAGGGAGATGACATAATAAATTCATTTGCCACCGTCATTCCAGTGGAATTTTTAAATTCCTCAAGGTTAAGCTTGATAAAACCGTAAAGATCTTCACATTCCTTTTTTGCCTTGGCATAGGCATCATTTATAGACTTTTCATCAGTCAGATCTACATTGCGGACATTAACCGCTTCTATTACTACACTTGAATTTCCCTGCTCGGAGATATTAATGCCTGTCAGAAATATATTGTTGTCAGCAGGCTTATAGCTTCTGGCAAGCAAACTAACCATTGTACCCTGCTTTTCAAGCATTTCCTGTACCTTGGCGATATCAACACCGGTTATCAGAAAATTCAGTTTAACAGGCGGATACAGGCCTTTCAGACCTATGTCTTCATAACCTGTAGAAAAACCTACTTTACATTGTTGTAAAAGCTGACCTTCAGGGGTGGAATCAATATATCTTTTAGCAATGATTTTCCGTTCCTGCTGACCGGTTTTTACCTGTATTCCTTCAATTTTGCTCTGTTGAAAATCCACTCCCAAGACTTTGGCGTCATATATAACAGTTAAGTTTTTATATTCAGAGAGCAATTCGTTCATTTCATTTATGTAATTATCCAGATTTGAGCCTTTCCCCGATTTATATCTGATTTCCTTAAAGAAATCAGAGCTGACACTGTTGCCGGTAGGAGTAAAATCTTCAGACCAATTGATATTGAGAGTGCTTTTTATTTTTTGGTCAATACCCGAGGATGGGAATAGAAGAACAGTTCTTGCACCCACCTTTGCTGCTCCGAGTGCACTGCTGACAGCATCAAGGCCATCGCCGACCACAGCTACATCATAGCTGTTTTCACCGGCAGCTGCTCCCAGATTCTCAAAGGTATAATCCTCTCCGGCATCAAAATAATAATCTTTTTTCAACATTGGCTTAACTACAAAAAAGAACAGTATGGTTACAATCACTAAAATCAAGGCCAGTCTTATCAGTATATCTATTCTTTTCTGTCGAGTATCCTTCTGATTTTGTTTTTTCATCCAAATCATATCCTTTTAATTTTATTGAACAACCGACAATCAGATAAAACAGCATGAGAGCCTGTTTAATGTCTCATCTCACTCTTCATTTGGGTGGATTGTGCGCCATGCTGCGTTAAATTTTTTGCAATAAACAAATTATTACTGCGAAAATTTGCCTTGCCTGGCACAAAATCTAACTAAAATGAAGCACAAGCAGACATTTAACAGGCTCTAAAAAAGAAGCTTAATATAATATCGTCATTAAGCTTCTTTCTATTAATACAAGGAAATAATTCTATTTTATCGTATATATGCCTTTAACCATAACATATGCTTCTTTTGTTGCTTTTATTCCTCTTCCGTCTCCGTTTGGAACCAGTAGCAACTGGTTGTCAGGAATAACTTCTCCGTTCTTTAAATCCTTGCCCGATATGAGATTTGATACTCCTCCGGTCGCAGTCTTTTCTATGTACGCAGTCGCCCCGTTTTTAGTTCTGAGGATTATTTCGGTACTGCTGTCTCCCAATAATATTTTACCGGCAGGAAGCTTTACTATTTTAAATATTATACTTTCCTTAAGTGCAGCCAGTTCTTTCTCTGTATCGCTGAGTTTCTTCTCCAACGCTGTCTGGGAGGCGGGAGCTGTAATCTGTTTCTTTAAATCGTCAGCCGAACTTTGTATTAAATTTTTGAGCTCTGTTTCCAAAGCATCTATGTAAGTTTTGTCGTAAATAACCTGCCCGCTTACAGTTTCAGCTCTTACTACAGGAGCCAGTTTCAGCAAAGCAAATCCACACACAAAGGCAGCCAAGATTAACAGATGTTTCTTTTTAAACTTATTCTTAAGTTCTTTCATACAGCATTCACCTCTTGCTTTCAATTACTTTATCAGCTTAAATATATATTATAACTCAGAAAGCCCAAAACTGACTTCAAGAGCATTATTTACCTTATCCATAAGTTCTTCATCCAGATGTCCGATTTTTTCTCTCAAGCGTTTTTTATCAATTGTTCTTATCTGTTCAAGCAGAATAACCGAATCTTTTGCAAGACCGTATTCCAAAGCACCTATCTCAATATGAGTAGGCAGCTTTGCCTTATTTATCTGAGAAGTAATTGCTGCTGCAATTACAGTAGGACTATATTTATTCCCGATGTCATTCTGAACTATCAGAACAGGTCTGACACCACCTTGTTCCGAGCCAATAACCGGGCTCAGATCTGCATAATATATGTCTCCTCTTTTTATTACCACGTTTCCTCCATCTCCCCAAGCCTCTCCTCATATCTGCTCTGCTGATCATTATCAGCTCCAAGGCACCCCTCAGCAAGCCTCAGATTTATTTCAGCCATCTCTTCGTAGCCTTTTCTCATGTTCTCCCTCAATTCAACCTTATGTTTTTCCCTTATATAAAGACTCATTGCTTCCCTGACAAGCATACTTCTGTTTGTTTTTTCATTCGATACCAAGGTATCCATTTCTTCAAGTAAGTTGTCCGGTACGCTAATTAATATCTTTTTATATTGAGCCAACTTATTTACCCCCACTCTTTAGGAACGCAAAAGCATAAACTGATAATAAATCGTTCCTTAATAAGCTTTTCTATATATATTTCTACCTTAATTCCAAAAAAATCAAATTTTTAAGCATGGCAAGCATAGCTATGCTTATCACACGTATAGAAATATTATAATACCCCACCAAATATCCGGTCAAATTAAGTTTATGTTACTGCAAACTCGAAACCCAGTTAAATCAAGTAGTTCAGGATTTTCGAAATCTTTCCATCTTTGATAAAAGCTCTTGGTATTCTTTTTCCAACTATACAGACAAACTCATAGTTTATCATACCGATTAACTGTGCAACATCCTCTGCAGTTATTACATTGTCTCCCTGGGCTCCCACAAGAACAACCTCGTCACCTACTTCTACAGTGGAATTCAGATCGGTTACATCTACCATACACTGGTCCATGCAAACTCTTCCAACCACTGGAGCGTATTCTCCGTGAATAATTACTTTCCCCTTGTTGCTTAACATACGCATATATCCGTCGGCATAGCCTATTGGAATTGTTGCAATACGTGATGTCCTGGCAGTTGTAAATATTCTTCCGTAGCTTATTGATGTGTCTTTTTCAATTTCCTTAACAAGAATTACATTTGCTTTTAAAGTCATTGCCGATTTTAAATGGATTTTAGTCTTATCGACCTCTTCAGAAGGGTACATTCCATATTGGATAATACCCGGGCGAACCATATCGAGATGCATATCTGGATATTCTATAATTCCTGCGCTGTTTGCGCAATGCTTTACTGGGATATGTATTCCGATTCTCTGAAGCTCATAGCAAATACTCATAAAACGTTCAAACTGCAATAAAGTAAATTCCCTGTTTTTTTCATCGGCTGTAGCGAAATGAGTGAACAACCCTTCGATTATTATGTTGGGCAGACGGCTTATTTCCACTACATTCTTTACTGCACTGTAACCCGGCAAAAATCCGATTCTTGACATTCCTGTATCAATTTTAATGTGAATTTTTACCTTTTTCCCCTGTTTAACTGCTTCATCAGAAAGTGCCTTTGCCAGTTCGTGGCTGAATACCGACTGCGTTACATCATTTTCAATAATTTCATTCACTCTTATAGGATCGGTATATCCTAAAACAAGTATAGGAACGCCAAACCCGTTCTTTCTGAGCTGTATAGCCTCATCCAGCATAGAAACTGCCAGTCTGGACACACCATTTTCAAGTAGTGTTCTTGCCACCTCCATTACTCCATGTCCGTATGCATCTGCCTTGACCACTCCCATGATCTCGGCATTCTTGTTTGTAATTCTCCTGATCTCACGAATATTATGAGCAATATTGTCAAGATTTATCTCGGCCCATGCCCTGTTTAGTTTATATTCCATTTTCTCTTTAGCCCCCTAAAACAACCCAATGCAACTTCTGGTATGATTAAATGTCAATTTCTCCCGTTAAAAATACGGGGCTCAAGCATTTAATTTTGCCTTCATCGACTCTTCTGCATCGCTCAAAGTTGAATAAACTTTACTTTATAACTTCTTTCTCTAGTATAACCAAATAATGTTTAGTGAAAACATTTTCTAATAAAAATACTAACATTATAACGCGCAATTTCAATAAAAATTTTTTCGACTGTTAAAAAATTTTCTTGCCTTATACGCGTTTCAACCAGGCAAAGGTGTCCTGACGGATATCAGGTTCACCTGCTGCTTTGTTATATTGGCATGTGTTCAAATCCCTATAATTAATAATATGGCTTTTTGGGCGTTATGCCACTGAAATCCGTAATCAGATTCATAACTTTTTTGATGGCATATGGTATGTTATCAACAATATCCGATGCTGTGAGACCATACTCCCCTTTTTCACAGGCTGCCAGATCTCCCGCCATTCCATGCAGATACACGCCAGCCACAGCGGCCTCAAAACCGTTAGTACTCTGCCCTACAAGCGATGCAATAATTCCTGCCAGTGAGTCCCCGCTGCCTGCTGTGGCCATACCGGGATTGCCCGTGGGGTTGATGAATGCTGACCCGTCCCGGTCAGCTATAATTGTTCCTGCCCCCTTTAGTACAACTGTTACTCCCCACAATCGGGAATATTTACGTGCTACCTCCAGTCTGTTCTCCTGGATATAATTTATCTCCAGCCCTGTCAATCTGGACATTTCTCCCGGATGAGGAGTGATAACCACCTCGTTTTTAAATTTACCGAAAATACTCGTGTCGGCTGACAGGGCGTTAAGTGCATCAGCATCCAAAACAACCGGCAAGTCAGTCTGGTCCGCAATATTATTGACTAAATAATATATGCTCCGGCTTGACGAAAGTCCCGGTCCCACCACTGCCACATGGCATTTCTTCATTATATTGATAATAGTTTCCGCACTGTCCGGGCTGACAATGCCGTCCTGTTCCTCAAGCCCTGTGCAGACTGCTTCGGGAACAACTGATTGGTATATATTCATAAGGCTCTTTGGAGCGGCTATATAAACCAGACCTGAGCCGGTTCTCAGAGCAGCCCGGGAGGTAAGACAGCCAGAACCTGCCATTCCCTGAGAACCGGTTACTACAGCTACTTTTCCGCAGCTGCCCTTGTTAAATCCGGCCCCTCTTTTAGGAATAATTTTATTAATTAAACCCGGCTCTGTAAGAAAGGTGTCTGCTTTGATACTATCCACTGCTTCGGCAGGCATACCGATGCCTTCTACTGCCAGCTGTCCGGTGTATTCTGCACCGGGATACACAAGCTGACCTATTTTGGGAAGTTCAAATGTAACTGTTTTGTCAGCTCTGATACAGTCACCCGGAACTTTTCCGGTGGCCGATTCAATACCTGAAGCAATATCAATTGAAAGAATGTATTTGGAATAATTATTTATAGATTGGATCACATCTGCAATATAGCCCTTAACCTGACCTCTGAAGCCTGTTCCAAAAATCCCGTCAATGACAAGCTCACTCTTGCAGATTTCATTTTTTAATTCTGTTATAGGGCTGGTTTCATTAAAGAATCCGATATGTGCTCCCAGTTTCTCTGTTATGACAAAGTTAAGAAGAGCATCGCCTGACAAAAATACCTTGTCAAACAAACATACCAGCTGTACCTCATAGCCCTTGACAATAAGGTGTCTTGCAACTGCAAAGGCATCTCCGGCATTGTTCCCCTTGCCGGACACAATTAAAACATTATTTTGTAATTCAGGCTTTTCTTTAAAATACGAATCAACATGCTTTACTATTTGCAAAGCCGCATTTTCCATCAGTACAATGCCCGGAATGCAAAGTTTCTCTATGGAGTACTTATCAATCTCGCCCATTTGAGCGCCAGTAACAGCTTTCACAAACATCTCCTGCTTTCCCATTTAAAATGCTCGGTAAATTATGTTTTTTCATAATTCCCTGCTGTCAATTAAAAGATTATTCACAAGGTCTTCCTTACAATCACTTGAGGACTGTGCTGTATCTATTATACCTCATATTTTGAGTTTATAGTAGACAGAAGTCAGGAGACAGGAGTTGGAAACAATACAGCAGAAGATGCTCTTATCACCTGCCAAAGGTTAAATTATCAGTGGAAGAATGATACCCCCACTGATGCAAATTATTTTCTCACAGCTTAAAGAGGCAGCATTCATTTCGACTGATAATATATTTCGTCCAGCTTCTGCAGCTGGTCTCCGCCCAACAGGTCATGAAAATATGAATATGTATCAGTACTATCCTTTGCTAAAAACTCTCTCTCATCAATAAGCTTTTTTAGCTTCTCCTTTGTTTCAGCAATTTCATGGTCAAGCTCAGTTACCCTCTGCTGATGTTCTCTTATGGAAAAGTACACAAGCTTCACTGCCAGCTCCAGGAGTTCCAGATTTGACTGTCTGATCTCCTTCGGTATATTTTGAAGTCTTTCTTCTATTTCACCAAGTCTGTTATTTATACCTACAATCTGTTTTTCACATTCCTGCATCTCAGCTTGAGCTTCCTGGTTGTTATTTTCAAAGACCTCAGTAGTGAGCCGTATGATATTATCCATACATTCCTTCTTTTTAGCCGCAATCTCTTTTGACTCGGAAAGAATCCGGGACTGTTCTTTAAGAAGATCCTTTAATTTGTTTTCACACTCAATAATGCTTTCAGTCTTGACTATATTGTTAAAAAGAATGTTCCATCTCTCATCCAGTATAAGAAGTGAAATGTCATTCTTTATAAGAACCTTAAAATCAAATTGAGGCTCAGTTTTTTTCCTGTTAAATAACTTCCACATGTATCCTCCAAATCCAATAAAGTACCAGTCCAACAAAATACTGCTCTGAATTAATTGGCAGCAGGCATTGTACCGGAATTTTCCGTTGCTATTATATTAACTGATAAATATATCGGTAAATATTGAATTTAATATAATCATAAAGTTTAGGATCAGTTAATTGGGATTTATTATTCTGCCATTCCTTAGTTTTACCCTGGAACTTGTATTAACCCTGGCGCAAAGGTATAATAAATTATTGGACGGCTTTTAATATTCTCTCCGTCAGAAAACCAAAGCGGTACCCGCCAAAGGAAAGGTTACGTATGAATCGTTTATTGCTTTACGCTCATGCCGGCAGCAGGAATCACGGCTGCGAGGCTATTGTAAGATCAACTTTAAAAATATTGAATTTGAATAACATAAATGTATCCCTGGCAACATTCAGAAAACAGGAGGATATGGATTTCCTGGCTCCTGACTTTGATTTGGATTTTATAACCTACAAGCGTTTTGAAGGATTGAATCCCATAAGACTTGTTGATGCAGGCTTAAGGAGACTGAAGCTGAAGCAGGACTTTCTTTTCTCCTTTTCTCAAAGTGAAATAGTGGACAGCCTTGACAGCAATACCTTAAGCCTTTCCATAGGAGGAGACAATTACTGCTACGGAATACCTAGATGGATTTACTATACAAACACCATTGCTGCAAAAAAGGGCAGCAAGACAGTTTTCTGGGGCTGTTCCGTTGATCCTGAAGTAATTACGGCAGAAATGCTGGAAGACTTGAAAAAGTACAGTCTGATAATCGCAAGAGAAAGTATTACTTATCAGGCCTTCAAAAATAAAGGCCTTACAAATTGTATCCTGCTGCCGGATCCCGCCTTTACTCTGGATGTCAGATCAGCTCCATTACCCGAAGGCTTTGATTCCGAAAATACAATCGGAATAAATGTCAGTCCGCTGATTATGAAAAGTGAAACCAGCGGCGGAATAGTATTTAAAAGCTACACCCACCTAATTCAGCACATACTGGATACTACCGACAGCCAAGTGGCATTGATTCCTCATGTTCTTTGGGAGCATGACAATGATATGGTTCCGCTGTCCCGGCTTTAT
Organism: Eubacterium sp.; assembly: GCA_029266335.1. Taxonomy (GTDB): domain Bacteria; phylum Bacillota; class Clostridia; order Acetivibrionales; family DSM-1351; genus Ruminiclostridium. The sequence continues at coordinate 45,148 of JAQSXC010000008.1, forward strand.
GAACACTTCAAAAACACGGGACGGGTAATCCTGCTTGGTGATACGTATAATTGCATGGAGCTTAAGGGATTTATATCACGCTGCAAATTATTCATCGGTGCACGGACACACGCAACCATAGCTGCCTATTCCACGGGTGTGCCCACTCTCGTAATAGGGTATTCTGTAAAAGCCCGTGGAATTGCAAAAGACATTTTCGGCAGCGAAGGCAAATATATTCTCCCCGTTCAAAAGCTGGAGCAGGTAGACCAACTGATCAAAGCCTATGAGGAATTAAATAAGGATCAGGGAGATATCAGAAAGCATTTGTCGGAATTCATGCCCGGTTATATAAACAAGGCTTATGATGCAGGAGACCCCGTCAGAAAGCTTATGAATTTATAGCAGCCCTTTACAGCTTAAATATTACTTTAGCCTAATAACCATAGTGAAGTAACTATAGTGAAGTGACCTTCTAAATCAAAAATATTAAACCAAATGATTAAACCATAAGGAAAAAAAATGAAGATAAATGAATTAAAGTGGGGCGCTGCCCTGTCATATACAAATATATTGCTGTCAAATTTAATAAACCTGGTTTTTACACCTTTTTTGCTTACAACCCTGGGTAAATCCGAATACGGCCTCTACACCCTGATCGGTGCTTTTGTAGGCTATATGGCAGTTCTGGATTTTGGGCTTGGAAACACCATAACGCGGTATGTAGCGAAGTATAGAGCAGAAAATGACAAGCAGGGTGAGCAGGGCTTCCTCTCTCTTGCCTTTCTGATTTACGCTGTTTTGACTGTTGCTGCAGTTATCATTGGGTTGGCCATGGTTCCCATTCTGCCGGCCATATTCGGCAAATCACTTTCTGCGGCCGAACTGGATACAGCCAGTAAAATGTTTGAGGTCCTGATAATAAATATCGGACTTACCCTGTTCCTCAATGCCTTTACATCCATCATGTCAGGGTATGAGAAATTTGTTTTCCCCAGGGCTATGACTATAATAAGAGTCATTGCAAGGCCGCTGGCAATTATCGTGCTGCTGCTCATGGGCTACAAGGCATTTGCCATAGTGGTGGTTGATACTGTACTTAATGTATTGCTGCTGCTGATAAATATGTGGTTTGTATTCTTCAAAATGGAAATAAAGGTGAAATACCATAACCACAACTGGCCCTTTATAAAGGAAATTTTAATGTTTTCGGTTTTTGTCTTCATTAACATGATCGTTGATCAGGTATACTGGAGGCTGGGCCAGCTGGTAGTGGGCATATACTGCGGTACGGCCTCGGTTGCCATCTTCGCCATTGGCATGTCTTTTCCGGGCTATTATATGAATTTTTCCACAGCTATTTCAGGAGTATTTCTTCCAAGAGCAACTCAAATGTGTGTTGATAACGCATCCACTAAAGAGCTGGATGATCTTTTCATTAAAACCGGACGTATTCAGTTTATTGTCATAGGGTTTATACTATCCGGTTTTATTCTGCTGGGCAAGCCCTTTATAGTAAGGTGGGCAGGTCAGGACTATTTGGAAGCCTATTACATCGCCTTGATTGCAATGGTACCTCTGACTATTCCGTTGATACAGAACGTGGGTATATCAATATTACAGGCAAAAAACCTGCACGCCTTCAGATCAATAATGTACCTGCTGATATCACTGGTTAATCTGGGAATAAGTATAATTCTCACCAAAGAAATCGGTATAATAGGAGCTGTAGTAGGAACCTCCCTTTCCCTGATTTTAGGAAACATCATAATAATTAATATTTATTACCGGAGAAAAGTGGGTTTGAATGTTTCCCGCTTTTTCAAGGAAGTATTTAACAGATTACTTCCGGCAATGATATTAAGTGTGGGCATAGGTTATTGCTTTACCTTTATACCGGCGGGAGGATATTTGGGCATAGGATTAAAAGGAGTCCTTTTTTCAGTGGTTTTTGCAGCCATAGTCTGGAAAATAGGCTTGAACAACTATGAGAAGGCTTTGTTCAAGGCCCCGGTGCTGAGTGTAATAAAACATGTAAGGAACAGTTAAATGGAGGTTGCTATGAAATCGGTATTTGACAAAAAGAATTCATGTTATGGCTGCAGTTCCTGCACACAGGTATGTCCCACTGAAGCAATATCTTTCCTGCAGGATAATGAAGGTTTTTTCTATCCCGAAATAGATCAGTCCAAATGTATTGATTGCGGTATGTGCAGAAAAGCCTGTCCAATTTTTAAAGAATTCAAAGCCGTTGAAGAGAACTATCCCGAAATCCATGCTGTTTGGAACAAGGACGAGAGCGTCCGTAAATCCAGCACCTCCGGTGGTGTTTTTTCGGCACTGGCACGGAATATACTTTCACAGGGCGGTGTGGTATTCGGAGCAGTCTTTGACGATGATATAAAAGTAATACATGAGGGTGTGTATGCACCGGAGCACTTATACAGACTTCAAGGTTCCAAATATACCCAGAGTCTTATAGGTGAATGCTACAAGGAAGTAAGGTCCCTGCTTAAGGAGAATAAAAAAGTACTGTTTTCGGGTACACCCTGTCAGGTAAGCGGTCTGTACGCTTATCTGGGAAAAAGCAATGACAATCTATACACCTGTGACTGTGTATGTCACGGAGTACCTTCTCCGGGCGTTTTTGAACTGTATAAACAGCATCTGCAGAAAACAAATAAATCAGAAATACAAAGTTTTAAATTTCGTAACAAATTAAAGGGCTGGAAGAATTATAATGTAAGTGTTGCATTTAAAAACGGCACCGATGTTCATACAAATTTCAAGGAAGATCCGTATATGATAGGGTTCATAAAAAACATGTACTTAAGACCTTCCTGCCATGAATGCAAATATGCTTCGGTGCAGCGGCAAGCGGATATAACCCTTGCCGACTTCTGGGGTGTTGAGAAGTATAACCCTCAGCTGGATGATGACAAGGGAACCTCTCTGATTCTGGCAAACTCGCCCAAAGGAGCCCGGCTGCTTGAGGCCTGTAAGGAAGAACTTGTTATCCATAAAGCTGATTTGCAGGCTGCGGTTAGAGAGAACCCAAGTCTCACAGGTCCTGCAAGCCCAAACAGACAGAGAAGCAAGTTTTTCAAGCACATGCCCGAAACTGATTTTGAAGCTTTACACAAAAGATTTTTAATGCCACCCTCCAAGGCACAGCTGCTGTGGAGAAAATGCTTGCGTATCCCGGGTAAGCTTATTAAGATAGTCTTAGGAAAGAATAAACAATAAAACGGGGGCATTATCATAGCATTTCTTAAGAAAAGATTAATTTTTTGTAAAACTCTTTGCTTAAATTGACATCTTAAAACTGTGATGCTAAACTAAGGAACGATTAAACAGCGAAGTTATTATTTAGTCGTTTAAATTACAAAATATTCAAGGAGTCGGTTATATGGACAGTTCACCCTTGATTTCGGTAATTATACCCATGTATAATACCAGGGACTATATTGAACAAACTGTAAAAAGTGTATTGTCACAAACGTACAAGAAACTTGAAGTTGTTATTGTTGATGACGGCAGTACTGATGATGGCTCAAAAATCGTGGAGGAATTGAAAAAGAATGACTCCAGAATTAAATACATATACCAGTTTAATCAAGGTGTATCGGCAGCAAGAAATAATGCCATTATCTGTTCTTCAGGAGAATATCTGGCCTTCCTGGACAGCGATGATCTCTGGAAGCCCCACAAGCTTGAAAAACAGATGAACAGAATAATGTCCACAAACATGGAGGCCTGCTACTGCGGATACCAGATGTTTTGCGGTGATGAAACCGGTAAGGTTTTCCCTGAACGCTATTACGAGGGCAGCATCCTTCCCGAAGCAATCAAGGAAAAAGTTTCTGTTTGGACAAGCACTGTTTTAATAAAAAAATCCATAGTAACCAATAATAATATCAATTTCCGGTCCGGTCTGAACTGGAGCGAGGATATGGAATTCTTCTGCAAGCTGATGTACCTGTGTGATTTCTGCTGCGTAAAGGAAACATTGGCTCTGTACAGGCAGAGGCCCAATTCCCTGTCTGTTGCACCCGACAGACTTCCTGAAATAGGTTTATGGATGGATTTTCTGGACTGGCTTAAAGCCGCTCCTGCTTCAAAGCTGTATGATAAACGGAAGCTGGAAAAGGCTGTAAAAGAATACAAGCTTCCAAGTATCGCTATATTCTGCCTGTACCAGAAGCTTATAAACGGTGAGACTCCGGGAGGAACATTTTTTTCAAAGGTTCCGTCTAATCTGTTATATGATTTCAGACCCAGTCTCTCCTCTACAGGCATGAAACTGCTGGTAAAAAAGCTGCTTATACAATATAAATACGGTTACAAAAGGAAAGCAGGTACTTAAAAGAATTTTATCGTGTATATTTATTCTCTTGAAGAATACTGCAGGATCAAATAATGAAGAAGTAATTATTCAATCCTGCCTGTGGAGAATTTATATAAGAATAACTGAAAACCTTTGATCAGCTGTTCTATAAACTAAAAAAATTAAGGAGAGTAGTTCTAATGAAAATTATTAATGAAAAGGGAAAATTATTCGGATTAATAAACATTGTTGATTTAAGTATTATCGTTTTGATTCTTTTAATCGGTTCCGTACTGATGCTTAAGGTTCTGGGAAAGGATGTGGGTCCTATTACCAGTGAAGAAAACCAGCAGGAAATTACTGTTACCTTCAGAAGTTCGGTAAGAAATGACGAGCAGATAAAGGCTCTTAAAGAAAATGACAAGCTGATCTCTTTATTAAAGCCTACCGATGCTTATATTAAATCAATAACTTTCACAAAACTTGAAATACCAATAAATACTGCAGACGGAAAAGCAGTTTATTCCGTTGACCCGAAAAGAAAAGAGCTGGTAGTTAAATTTGTTATGAAAACGGGTGCCGGCAACGGTATAATCAAGCTCGATTCACAAGATGTTGCAGTAGGCAAGGAATTTACTTTGAAAACACGTACCTTTGAATCCAAGGGTACCGTAGAAGCTATTGAGCTTAACTAGGGAGGTCATATTGTGTGGAAATATGTCTCAGACAGTCTGCTTTTCAGATTTCTCCTGTATTTATTTGAATTTATAAATAATGCTTATAAAAACAGCTTACTATACAAATGTATTCAAAAAATATCAGAATGGAATCAACACAGCTTAATTCACAGATCAAAAGAAAATTTTATTACTGCATTACCGAAATACTCCTTTTCAATTACATACAGGGTAATTGCCTTTATTGGAAAGAAGCTGGACAGGTTTGTCAGCTATGTCAACCTGGTATATTACAAGGCTTATAAGAACAGTTTTCTGGAAAAAACAGCAGCAGGAATCTTTCTTCTGGGAGAAAAGCTCTTCGGCAAATGGAATAAGGCTGCTTACTTCGTAATCGCTGCCATATTGGCCTGTGCTGCAGCCTTTGTGCTTCCCAAGCTTGCAGTCATCGGTCTGATAGGTTTACTGGGAGTAATATTTATTCTCAGAAACTTTGAAAGGGCTGCTTATCTGGTAGGAATCTATCCTCTGCTCTATTTCGTGGCAGTCAAGACTGATATAAGTTCACTGGCTTCCACCTGGGATGAATTACTGATTATTTTTTGCATAGGTGTCTGGTTTTTCAGATGGGTTGCAGACAGGAAGGATTTCTCCTTCTCCTGGACCCCCGTTGATTTTTCATTGATAATATTTTTTGTAGTCTGCATTGCCTTATATGTTATTGCCTCCTTTGACAGACTTGGTTTTGACGGCATGAGAGCAGTTATTGAATATATGCTGTTCTTCTTTATAGTGGTAAAATTGCTCAGGTCTGAGGAAGGTGCCAAGAATCTGGTACGGATTATGATATGTACCGGTGTAATTATGTCACTTCATGGTATTTATCAATATATTGCAAAGGTTGAAACACCTGCTTATTGGACCGACAAGGTTGAGGTTTCCTCAGGACCGAGAGTTTTCTCGGTTGTAGGAAGTCCAAATGTACTGGGTTGTTTGCTTGCGCTGCTTATACCTCTTGCCATATCACTCATTTTTACTGAAAAGCATGTTTTGCAGAAGCTCCTGTACACCTGTGCTTCAGGTCTGATGGGAATATGCATATTGCTTACGGGGTCACGTTCCTCCTGGATTGCTCTCGGATGTGCTCTTATAATCTATTCCGTGTTAAGTAAGAGATATTATCTGATTATCGGTTTGTTTGCGGTGGCCATAATGGCCTACAGCTTTGTACCTTCGGTTCAGAGCAGAATTGATTATATGCTGAACCCCGAATATATCGTAAGCAGCTTCAGAGGCGGAAGATTCGCCAGATGGCCTAAAGCTCTTGAATTGTTCTATAACAACCTGCTCTTCGGTTATGGCTTTGGAAAGTTCGGAGGCTCGGTCGCAACAATAAACCAGGTAAAAGGTGCCTTCTATGTAGATAACTATTATATAAAGGCTGCAGTTGAAATGGGTATCTTCGGGCTTGTAACATTTTTGCTTACGTTGTACAACGGAGTTATCTGGTCTCTGAGAGCCTCCTACAAGGTTGAGGACAAGACCCTGAAAGGAATTATCCAAAGCGGCTTTGGTGCAATGGTTGGTATTCTGATAACAAATGTAGTTCTGAATAACTTTGATGCACCTTCTGTAACAACCTATTTCTGGACCATAGCTGCCATATGTGTATTCCTTGGCTATGTAAAAAAGGGTCCCAATAATGTACTGACAGACATAAATAATAAGTAATGCTGCTCTACTCAATTAAATATCGATTTTATAAATCAGTCCCTGTTTCACAGTTTGTGGAGCAGGGTTTTATTTTTACTTTTGTATTATATAAAATCTGTTAATGTTGTAAATAATAATCCAGAAGGATTGGTTAGGCATCCTAATAATGTGAGCTAAGGC
>JAQSXC010000129.1 GCA_029266335.1 Eubacterium sp.
ATATTTTTATGTAAGGAGAACTTTACCGGATTTTTTCCTGAGAGCCTGAACAGACTCTAAGATTGGAGATATGTTTTGAAAAAGCTGATATACTTTTTTAAAAATCTGAGTGTAAGGACAAAGTTTGTTTCTGCATATATGTCTATTCTGATGATAGCTGTAATTCTGGCAGGTATCTACATGTACAGGGAGATGTCCGAAACCTCTATTGTACAAGCCAGCCTGGTTATGGAACAAAATCTGATGCAGACAAAGGCAAGCATTATTGAAAAGCAGAAGGTAATAGAGAATGTTTCAAACATTCTGGCATATAACAAGGAATTTACAGACTTTCTGGACACTGAATATGAAACTGAAAGCTTAAAGCTTCAGGATTATCAGTTTACCTTTTCACCGTTGATGAAAAATATTCTAATACAGAATAACTCAATCTATTCCATCAGAATATATACCAATGAAATTATATTCACCGAAAAGCTGAACAGCTACTACAGCGCAAGTAAGAAGAATTCAACAGAACTGTACAATACAATGATCGAGAGTATGCCGGGTAAAAACGGTTGGATCAGCTCTCACAATGCCGTAGCTTATACTCCCAGTGTTTATTCCAGAAACATAAAGGTATTCTCCTATAATAGAATAATGCACACTACCAATTATCAAAAACAGGTGGGCTTATTGGAAATAGAGATAAGGGAGGATGTACTGTTCGATATGCTCCGGGATCCTGTGATAAGCAAGCTTGGCAGGGTTTTTATTGTAGACGGAAAAAATCAGATTGTTTCCAATAATATATCTGAGTTGTATAAAAAGAACATATCGGCCAGCGGTTATCTGGATTATGAAGGTAAAATCAGACAGAGCAAGGTTACCAGGGTAAATGGTCAGGACGCCATAGTAATAAGCATTCCTGTTAATGAAATCGGATGCAGTGTGGTGGGAATTTTTCCTGTCAGAAATTTCAACAGCAACTATGCAAGTTCCATGAAGCAGATTGTCACAGTACTGCTGTTATCAGCTTTGTTTCTGGGAATAGTCATATATTTTATCACCTCTGCTCTTTTAAGCAGGATAAGAAAGCTGGTAAAGGCAATGAAAAGGGTTAGAGAGGGAAATCTGGATGTATCGGTTCCGGTTAATACAACTGATGAATTCGGGGAACTGGCATTAAACTTTAACCATATGACAGGCAGAATACATGAGTTGGTCGAAACGGTATATAAAATACAGCTGCTGGAAAGGGATGCTGAGCTTAAAGCCCTGGAGGCCCAAATAAATCCTCACTTTCTGTATAATACGCTCGCTACAATATCGTGGATTGCCAGAAAAGGGGACCCGGCACAGATAGTGAAGATCTCAAATGCACTGACAAAATTCTACCGATTGGTTTTGAGCAAGGGAGTCCGGCTTATATCTGTAAAAGAAGAACTGGATATGGTAAGCTCCTATCTGTTTATACAGAAGGTGCGTTTTGAAAATGCTTTTGACGTGGTTTATAAAATAAAGGATTCAATGTACGACTATAAGATAGTGAAAAACATACTTCAGCCCATTGTTGAAAATGCTATTAATCACGGTATTGAGCCTAAGCTTCAGCACGGAACCATAATTATCAGCGTTGATGAAGATGCGGACAATATTATTTTTCAAATAATTGATGATGGCGTAGGTATGGATAACTCAGCCCTTCAAGGTATTCTGGAGGGTAAGATAGAGAGATCCAAGGGCAGCGGGTATGCCATCAAGAATATTATGGAAAGGCTGAATGCCTATTATGGTAAAGCCTGTGTGTTTGAAATATACAGCAGGCCGGGCATAGGGACATCCATTTCAATAGCCATAAGTAAAAGTTATGATATACAGTCACAATAAGGTTATGCCTTTTTATGAGGAGGGAAAGTTTTGTTTAAATTACTCATTGTTGAGGATGAAAGATGGGAGAGAGAAGGCCTGGTTGATTTTATAGATTGGGAAAGCTATGAAATAGCTATTGCCGGAACTGCCTGCAATGGTATAGAGGGGCTGGAGCATGCTCTTAAAATTTGTCCCGACATTATAATAACTGACATCAAGATGCCGGGAATGGATGGCATTCTTATGTCTAAAAAGATTAAGGAAAAATTGCCGGATACAAAAATAATAATTTTAACCGGGTATGATGATTTTGTTTACGCAAAAGAAGCAATAAGCTTCAATGCTAACGGCTATATTCTAAAAAATTGCGAAGAAGAGGAAATGACAGAAGTAATTGAAAAGGTAGTAAGAGAGTGTAAAAAGGAAAGAAAAAGAACAGAGCTTGAGAACAATTTTAACGAAATAATTAATCAGAATATCACTATAACCCGGCAAGCCTTCTTCACCAACCTGCTTGAGGGTAATTACAATGAAAACGAAATTCAGAGAAATTTTGATGATTTTGGCATTGAGTCAAAACTTAACGACGTCTATACAATTGCAGTGGTGAAGCTTAAGGATGGTGAGAGCGGAAGGTATATTCAGGAGGTTCTTTTAAATAGGGAACCTTCTCCCGGGGCTGCAGCTGTACTTGAGGAGATTGAGCATTCTGTAGAAAAAAGTAAAGTTTTCTCTTTAAGCAATTTTGGACTTCATGAAATGGTTTTTTGTTTCAGTAATGTAACTATAAATTATTTGGAAGCCGAAATGGCGAATTTGGTTAATGTTATCAGCAGCAAATATAAAACAGATTTAGTTGTTGGTATAGGAGAAGGTGTTAATTCTGTCATTAATCTAAGACAAGCCTATCTTCATGCCAGACACTCGCTGGAATTCCGTGCTTTTTGGGGAGGTACGGGCATTGAAGCTTCGCATAACCTTGATGCCATGTATGACCTGTTTAGCCCCGATGCAAGTGAATTCTTGATCAGAAGCAATTATTACTCAAAACAGCTTATACACTCGATAAGAGCCATGGATGAAGAAAGAGTGCATTCAATGCTGGAGGAGTTGTTTCAGCATTTTCATTCTTATAAGGGTGTCAGTCGCGATATGGTAACAAATATTCTTCAGAGTACTGTAAATGATATTTTTGTTCTGATCTACAATTTAAATTCCTCCGGTGAACAACCGGATTTGGAAAAGTACAATATTTACGGAAAAGCAGAATATCTGCTTGAAATAAAAATAATAAAAGACGAAATCAGCCAGTATGCAAAAAATGCAATAAGCAGCATAGGCTTAAAGAAACTCAGTAAAGATGAGCAGATTATAAAAAATGTTTTAAAAATTATTGATAATAAGTATGTCAACGATATAAATCTGAAGGTTATTGCATCAGAAGTGTATTTGTCTCCCAATTATCTGGGGCAAATGTTTAAGAAACATACCGGTAAATCCATTAATGATTATATCAGCGGGTTCAGGATGGAAAGAGCAAAGGAACTGCTGAAACTTCCCAGTGAAAAGATTAACACCGTAGCCAATAAGGTTGGAATACCCAATGCATCCTATTTTTGTACGGTATTTAAAAACTTATATGGTATTGCACCCGGTGAATATCAGAAGCTGGTTATGGAAAATCCTGATATTGAAATTTAAAGTCCTTTGTTTTTCAAAACAAATCGTTGCTTTTTTTTATATACATTCCCCCGTTAAGTTATTAAAATGTGTGTATAGGGTCTTATTTATGATTTACATCTATTCTTACTCAAATCTAAACTCTGTGCTCAAATAGCCTGAACAGGCTCTTAATAAAAAACGGGGGTGCTTTTTTGAAATTATTGCCGAATACTCTTACTAAAAAAACTGCCAACAAGTACAAATTATTTTTGATGGCATTACCTTTTCTTGTTCTAACATTTATTTTTTCCTATATGCCGCTTTACGGATGGATTTACTCCTTTTTCGACTTCAGGCCGGGCATCCCTTTGAAGGAAAGTGAATTTGTAGGCTTGCAGTGGTTTACTTCAATGGTTTCAAACCCTACTCAGGTGGCTGAAGTGCTGCGTGTTTTAAAAAATACAATTGCAATGAGTACATTGGGTATTATTACATCAGTACTACCTGTAATGTTTGCAATTTTTCTTGTGGAAATCAAAACAGAATGGTTTAAAAAAGTCGTTCAGATCCTCACTACTTTACCGAATTTCATAAGCTGGGTTTTGGTATATTCCGTTGCATTTACCCTGTTTTCAACTGATGGCGGGCTTATAAACAGATTACTCATGCAGTTTGGTTTTGTTGACAGAGGTATTAACTTCCTTGCTTCAGACAGTCATACCTGGCTTTCGATGATATTATGGAGCACCTGGAAAGGGCTTGGCTGGGGCGCAATAATGTATCTTGCTGCCATAGCGGGTATTGGTCAGGAATTGTATGAAGCCGCAAAGGTTGACGGTGCCGGAAGATTCAGGATGATCTGGCATATAACTGTTCCTGGTATTATGTCAACTTATTTCGTTATACTTCTCCTTTCAATCGCTAATTTCATTAACAATGGTATGGAACAGTATTACGTATTCCAAAACCAGGTTAATAAGGATCATATAGAAGTACTTGATTTGTATGTTTATAACATCGGTATGCTTGGTACCAACTTCTCGCTTGCTACAGCCGTTAGTATGCTTAAATCCATTGTCAGTGTATTCCTGCTGTTCATAGCTAACAGAATGTCAAAACTGTTCCGCGGTGAATCGATAATTTAACCGTCAATTAATAATTTAACGTTGAATTAATAGGAAGCATACATTGAAAAATTCAAGCATTTAAAAGCCCGCATGCGCCTTTTGCAGAACTGACCAGGCACTGTGCGAAAACATGGAGGCAATATGAAAATAAAAAAACTTAAGGCCGGAGATATTACTTTTAATACATTTAACTATTTGTTTTATGCACTGTTTATGCTGTTGTGCATATTACCCTTCTATTACCTCTTGATCAATACTATCAGTAATAATGACATGAGTAATAGAGGATTGGTAACATTAATACCCAAGGGAATACATTTTTCAAATTATATTCAGGTATTGCAGTTAAAGGGTTTGGGAAATGCTGCGGTGGTTTCCTTATTGAGAACTGTCATAGGAACGCTGCTTACAGTTGTTGCTTCTGCATTTTTAGGTTTTCTTTTTACCAAGCAGGAGATGTGGGGAAGGAAATTCTGGTACAGGTATCTTGTAATTACAATGTATTTTAATGCAGGTATACTTCCCTGGTTCATTACAATGATGAATCTGAAACTTACAAATAACTTTTTGGCATATATACTGCCAACAATAGTTTCACCATTCTATATAATACTTGTTAAAACCTTTGTTGAATCAATTCCGCCGGCACTTCAGGAATCGGCGGAAATGGACGGGGCGGGATATTTTACAGTGTTTGCAAGGATAGTACTTCCGCTGTGTACACCAATATTGGCTACAATTGCAGTTTTTGCTGCGGTAGGACAGTGGAACTCCTTCACGGATACTTTATTCCTTATGACAGATACAAAGCTTTATACTCTACAGTTACTGCTATTCAGATACCTGAATGAAGCCACTTCACTGGCATCTTTGATAAAGAGCACCGGCGGAAAAATGGATATGGGAAATCTTGCTACGGCTCAGACGGCAACTTCAGTCCGGATGACTGTATCAATGATTGTTGTTGGACCAATATTATTAGTTTACCCATTCTTTCAGAGATTCTTTGTAAAGGGAATAATGATGGGCGCAGTAAAGGGATAATACCAGTGTTTTGGCCTTGAGTAAAAACTTGAGGTATAAATATAAGCAAAAAATTTTAGGGGAGGTAATTTATGAAAGGTAAACTTCTTAAGAGGTTGATTCCGCTAGGACTTGCAGTTTCACTTGCAGTGAGTATTACTGCATGCGGCAGTTCAGGCAGCAGTGGGGACAGTACAGCTGCATCAGGTTCTACAAGTTCATCAGCTACCGATTCAAAAGCAGCTGAAAAAGAATTGTACAAGATTGATGTTTTCACCATGCTGGGTAACAAAGCAGGTGAACAAACAGGCTGGTACGCAAAAATTGTTAAGGACAAATTTAATATTGAAATGAACATGATCGCTTCCAATGTTGAAGGAGGAGATACAAAGTTTGCTACAATGATGGCATCCGGAGACCTTGGCGATATCGTTATTTTTGGCAGCGATACCGATAACAAATGGCAGGATGCACTTAAAGGCAAAGCGTTGCTTGATTGGACACAGAACGGATTACTGGACAATTACGGTAAAGATATAGCTAAAAATTATACAAAAGCAATTGAAAAGAACAAGATTAACTTTGGTGATGGCAAGGCAGTATACGGTTTGGGATACTCAGCAGCAAACATGCCTTCAGGTTCTTCAGAAGGTGAATACATGACTTACCAGTCCGACTTGCGTTGGGATCTCTATGAAAAACTTGGTAAGCCTGCTATTAATTCTACTGATGAACTGTTGAATGTTCTTAAGAAAATGCAGGAACTCGAACCCAAGTCTGAAAGCGGTAAACCTACCTATGGTTTCACAATGTGGCAGGATTGGGATGGAAATATGATGATGAATACCAAGGTATTCGCCGGATTGTTTGGCTATGATGAAGGTGATGGCTACAATGATGGCGGATTCATTCTCTATAACCCTGAAACAGGCGATATCCAGGACGTACTTGATACAAACGGCTGGTACTACAAGACATTGCAGATGTACTTCAAAGCAAACCAGATGGGCCTTGTTGACCCTGATTCAATATCACAGAAGTTTGAAGATGTACAGAACAAGTATAAGGACGGTCAGGCATTGTTCTGCTGGTTCCCGTGGCTTGACAGCATGTATGATACTCAGGAAAGACAGGCAGCAGGTAAAGGTTTCAGGTTTGTTCCAATGGCAAATCAAAAGCTGGTTTCTTATGGCTTTAATGAACGTGGTGCGGACAGAATAATTTCTATCGGTGCAAAAGCCGAAAAGCCTGAAAGAATAATGGAATTAATCAACTGGATGTACACTGATGAAGGAATAATGTCATTATACAATGGTCCTCAGGGCCTAACCTGGGAATTGAAGGATGGAAAACCTGCTCTTACTGAATTTGGTAAGAAAGCATTACCAAACAATCCTGTAGATGTTCCTGAAGAGTTTGGCGGCGGAACCTTTAAAGATGGTCAGAACCAGATGAATTTTGAAAATGTAAACAGAAATGCTACAAACAGTGCGACCGGTGAAGCATACGACTATCGTCTGTGGACCTCATACCTTAAAGACAACCCAACCAAGCTTGTTCAAAGCTGGAGAGATGCTATGGGCGGTGCATTGACTGCTAAAGAGTACACTATAAAGAATAAGATTTATGTTCTTAAGAAGCCTGTATTTACAGGAAAAGCTGCTGAAACAAGACCTAACCAGCTGATTCAGAAGCAGGGTCAGGTTGCTACGGTAGTTAAGCAGTACTCATGGAAGCTGATCTTTGCCAAAGATCAGGCACACTTCGATCAGTTATTCAAGGAAATGGATAAGAAGGCAAGAGGCCTTGGCTATGATGAAGTTGTTAAGTGGAACAAGGATCATGCGAAGGAAGTATATGAATTAACAAAGAATCAGTAATTCCAATTTAGAAAAAGGTTCCTGCTCTTCATAAGCGGGAACCTTTTTTGATCTTAAGGAAAATTATGCTGCTTTCAGAAACAAAATATCCTGTCTATACTCTCAGAATATCCACTATCCAGGAACCTTCAGGCATAGGAAGAGTGGGATGAAGTACAACACTTTCGGCCACTCCCTGTACGGCACCCCAATAAGCCACCGCAAGGGCCACCGGATTGCCGGGCTTTATTTGACCAAGCTGCTGCCCCTTCTCTATATAGGGCAGAACAGGAGTCATGGCATCGAATTTATCCAATAGCTCCTTTATGCTTTCAGGAATGCCCTCGGAGTTCATGGCCCGGGACATAAGCAGAAACATTTTTGCTGTTATGGAATTACCTTTTAAGGCATTAAATATTCCTTCGGTCATTTTTTCAAAACATTCTATGGGGGTTAAAGCATCATCCTGTAAAAAATGTATCACACTTTGAGGCCCGTTCATGCCGATTTTAACCAATTCTTCATATACTTTTTCCTTGGATTCAAAATAGTTAAAAAACAAGCCTGTACTGATATTCAACTTTTTTGCTATATCTCTGATTGTGGTTGCTTCATATCCCCGGCTGATAATCATGTCAAGGCTGCATTTAAGTATCTGTTCTCTTCGATCGTGACGCTGTTGTTCTCTTTTGTTCAAATTAACCTCCATGAGCAGATGTTGTTTCTTAATATTATAGCGTTAAGGCGGCTTTAATGCTATATCTTAAGCATTAAAGCACCAGCATTGGGTCATTCTCTGCAAACTATCAATATGTGTTAGCCAAGTTGCTTGATTACCGCCTTTGCAGTCTCTTTACCGCTTTGTACCGCTGAACATATACCTCCACCTATAGTGGTCCACTGTCCGCACAAATAGAGACCATGGATACCATCAATTTTCTTCTTTATATTTACTTTCAGAGACGAAGGAGTTGGTGCAAAGCCTTCCCAGGAGCCCTTATACAGGTTTGCATACCGGATATAGGTCGCAGGAGTGGCAACATCGATTATTTCAACTGCAGCTTTAAAGCCCGGGAAATGCTTTTCCATTTTACTCAGAACTTCCTGGGCAAGCTCCTCCTTTCTTGAACGATAGCCTGCCGGATCGTTTTTTCTAAGGTTCTGCCAGTATTCCAGTGGCGAATCCAGCATCACCATAACACTGCTGCAGTTGTCAGGAGCTGAGGAGGGATCAAACTCGAAAGCGCGGACATTAATATAATGACTTTTATTTTCGGAATCCACTCTGATACCCTCCGGGCACTCAAAGTTCTGTGAATAGGGAAGGTTAAACCGTTTATTCAAACCAAATGAGACCAGCAATAGGGGTTGGAAAAGCTCGGCAGATTCCAGTAAAGGGTCAAGCTGCTTATGACTGTATTTTCTGCCAAGCATATTTTGCAGCACGTCATATAAATCACAGGCAGCGACAACCGACTCTGCGGAGTGTAACCGTCCCTTGACTTCCAGACCTGTGGCTTTACCGTTTTCTACAATTATTTTATCCACCCTGGAGGAAAAATGAATGGTGCCTCCCAATTCCTTATAGAGTTTCTCCATACGGGATATTACATCATAGGCACCACCCAGTGGATATCCTGCATTACCGCTCATGCGGGTGCCCAGCATCATTATAAGTACAAATAAGGAATACTGCTGAGGCATCAGATTGCACAATAATGCTTTAATCATCGGATTCTTAAAAGTATCTGCATATTCTTTTATGGTTTTATTCAAGTATTTCCTTGCAAGCTTTAAAAAGCCCCTGCTATTTTTTAGAATATCCATCAATTCCTTTATGCCGTTAAGTGAACCGGAAGGCATCTTTGTTTCCATCATTATATTAATATCATCGCAGAAGGCTTCAATACCGGAACTGTCCTCAGGTGATACCGACAGTAAGAAATTCTTAAAGGCAGGAAGTTTCATGGGAATTTCGAAGGTGGTTCCGTTAATCTCGGTCTTTATACTTTCAGTGTTATATATTACAGTATCCGCTTCAAGTGCGTGAACCTCGCGGTAGAGCTTATAATATGGAGTGTCAGGCTTTGTACCAACCATCCAGTGGATGCACCCGTCAAATCTGTATCCTTGCCGCTCCCATGCAATACACATACCTCCTGCCTGACCGGAGATTTCAAATATCTCTGTTGCTATTCCCTGTTTTTGCAGATAAATACCTGTACTTAGCCCTGCCAGTCCGGCTCCGATGATCAATACCTTTTTTGCCATAATAGCCCTCCTCAATTAATTGCATATATGTTTATTCTGTTATGTAATCCTCATATTGATTTAAGTTTGATGAACTTAAGTTCAATGAACATATGTTCAATATTATGATAATCCAAAGGTCAGATATTGTCAATATGGTTTAAAGAAAATCATCCTGTGGAATTGTTGACACCAGCACTTTGTCAACCTTAAAATGTATATTAGTGATGAGGAAAATTTTTGTAGTACAAGGCGGAGGAATGAGTAATACAAAAAACTTTGAATTTATGCGCGTGCCAGATTTTCCTTGGCGCATGACTGCTATAGGAAATATTTACTGCTAGGAAAGGCACATGCGCAAACAAAAGTGGCTCTGCCACCTTTGTTCTGGTGAATAATGGAATGGTAATTTGAAAATGAAGTAAAGCAGGTGAAACCAATTAAAAAACATAATACACCAATATATAACTACCTGCGCAAGTACGCAGAAGAGAATATAAACATATTTCATATGCCGGGGCACAAGCTGGGCAGCGGGGTTCCACAGGAACTTGCGCAGGATCTGCTGCAGCTTGATCTCACTGAGGTGGAGGGCACTGACAATCTGCATTATCCGGAGGGCATAATTCAGGAAGCTCAGGAGCTGGCTGCAAGGGCATTTGGAGCTGACAGGACCTTCTTTCTTGTCAATGGGTCTACCTGTGGAGTACAGGCAGCAATTATGAGCGTCTGCGCCCGGGGACAAAAACTAATTGTTGGCAGAGACGCACATAAGGCTGTAGCTTCAGGACTGATACTATCGGGCGCTGAACCGGTTTTTGTATATCCGGAATTTAATGAGGAATTCGGCATTTCTGCCGAGATAAAACCCGAAGCCATAGAGAATGCATTGTGCGCCAATCCGGATGCGGCTGCCGTGCTCATAACCAGACCAAACTATTACGGTATATGCAGTGACATTGAAAAAATATGCAGTCTGGTGCACTCCTACGGCAAAATATTGATTGTGGATGAGGCACATGGGGCTCATTTTGCCTTCAATGACAGGTTGCCGCAGTCTGCGCTGAAGCACGGCGCAGATATATGTATTCAGAGCGCACATAAGACGCTGCCTGCTCTCACACAGGGAGCATATCTGCATGTGAAGGATGAAAGAGTAAATACCGACAGGCTTGCTTCCACTCTTTCCATGCTGCAGACCTCCAGTCCATCCTATATTATAATGTCCTATCTTGATATAGCCAGAGAGCTAATGGAGGAAGAGGGCGGGACCAAGCTGGATAAATTGATAGACACCAATGCCCGGTTCAGGGAGGAACTTGAGAAAACAAATGTATACAAGGTTTTGACCGGCGGGAGTGTGGGTATAAAAACTATACATGATCCGACCAGACTGGTGGTTAATATAAGAAAGCTGGGGATGAGTGGTTATGAGGCTGACAGAATATTAAGGGATAAGTACCGGACCCAGATTGAAATGGCCGATAACGAAAACCTGGTAATGATAACAACGGTTTCTGACTCCAGAGATAACCTGGAAAGATTGCTTCAGGCATTGAAGGAGCTGTCTCTTGCTCAGAGCCTGGACAAGGAAGAGGCGGGAAGAGGAGCTCATCCGGGTATATTGGAAAGTCATAACCTTCGGGAGATATTAAGAGAAAAATACAAAAAAACTGCAGAGCATCAATCTGCCGGAATAGACATGGAGAACAGGGGTGTCCATAGCGAAAATCTATTTGCAAGAAAGCCCTGGGAAGCTTACTACGCTCAGAAGGAGCAGGTATCTATGGAAGAGAGCTGCAGCAGAATCTGTGCGGATATAATAACACCGTACCCACCGGGAATACCTCTTTTATATCCGGGGGAAATAATTACTGCTTCCTGCATAAAATATATCACCGATATTCTGGACGCCGGAGGAAAAGTTAACGGTATTGGTTATAATAAAAGTATCAGGGTAATAAGGAACAGTTAGATATTAAAGGCAGGGTATATGATATTATTATTGCTGTAGAGTTATAATCAAAAAATGTGAATTTATACAGATATTAATTAATGTTATGTTATAATATATATAACCTCCGTCGTATACACGCCATTTTGTCACTGTGTTCCATAAAAGGTCGGTGTGCCGGGGTTTTACTTGAATAGGAAAACGTATTTAAGAATTTACTGTTATAATGAAATGCAAAGGATAAAAGCTTGAAAGGATACAAGTAAATGCAAACAGGTTTATTTATTACTTTTGAAGGTACTGATGGCTCAGGTAAGACAACACAAATCAAGCTGCTGGAAGCCTATATAAAGGAAAAAGGCTATGAAGTGATACTGTCGAGAGAACCGGGAGGTACCAGAGTAAGTGAAATAATAAGAAATATTATATTGGATCCGGATAATAAGGAAATTGTTCCTCTGACAGAGATGATTTTATACGCGGCCTCCAGGGCTCAGCACGTTGCAGAAGTCATACAGCCGGCAGTTGAAAGCGGCAAAATAGTTATTTGCGACAGATATGTAGATTCAAGCTATGCGTATCAGGGCGCGGCAATAAAGAGAAGAATCAATTCCACAGCCGCAGACAGAATAGAACAGGAAAAACTTGATTTCCATAAACGCGTATATGACGGATATAAGAAGCTTTCCGTTTTATATCCTGACAGAATTAAAACTATTGATGCTGCAAATTCAGTTGATGATATTTCAGCTCAAATAAAAGAACATATTGATGAATTGTTTTGAAATTTAATATATTAATATAAAAGGAGGTTTTATTATGAAACTTGTATTTGCTATTGTACATGATGAAGATGGACACAAGGTCATGGAAGAGCTTAATAAAAACGGCTTCGGTGTCACAAAGATGTGCTCTTCCGGTGGTTTCCTCAAAGCTGGAAATACCACATTGCTGGTTGGTGTTGAAGAAGAGAAACTGGATGAAGTATTTGCAATAATAGAAAAGAAATCCAAGAGCAGAAAGCAGGTTATCAATACTCCTGCAACACCGGGTGGTATGAACGGTATGAATGGTATGTACATGCCTTATCCTGTTGAAGTAACCGTAGGTGGCGCAACTATTTTTGTTGTTGATGTTGAGAAATTTCACAAGGTATGATTGAAGCACTTTGTTTAATACCTTTTGTAATTAAATCTTGTCAATTTAAGATGAAACATATTATAAACAATGTTTAAATACAGTTAGGATGTGTTTGCCATAAAAATATACGATGCTTCAAATAATCCTTCCAGCATCAAAGCCATCCCCGGCAGAGATGAAAGGACAATAAGGAATGAGAGAGATGCGGCTTTTTCAACCTCACTCAAAAAAATGGAATTTAAAAATTATGAAGAACGGATAAGAGTTTTGGCAGATAAAATCCAGAGCCAGGGGAAAAAGCTGGAGAAAAAGGCCGATATCCGGGATCTGAAGGTTTATAAACAGCTAATAGCCGAGTTTCTGAATGAAGCTGTTTCACATTCGCACAGTTTTACAAAAAAAAATTTTTTGGATAGACGTGGCAGACACAGAGTTTATGCCATTATCAAAAAAATCAATGAAGAGCTTATTGAGCTCACAAATGAAGTGCTGAAATCCGAACAGGACAACCTGAGCATATTAAAAAAGCTTGATGACATCAGAGGGCTTATTTTAGATTTGTTTTTATGATGGAGGTAACATGTTAGGGCATCGGAAAATATTGGCCGGCTTGCAGGAAACAATAAAAAATGACAATGTAGGGCATGCGTATATATTTGAAGGGCCTGACGGAATAGGCAGAAGAGAGACCGCATTGTCATTTGCTGCAATGCTGATGTGTGAGCAGGATCATTCGGCCTGTGGAGAATGTAAATCCTGTCAGCTTTTTTCCGAAGGTTCCAATCCTGATTTCCAGGAAATATATTCTGCCGAAAAAAGCATCAGTGTAGATGATATAAGAAATGTTTTAAAGGGGTTGGTTATCAGACCTCTTTATTCAGAGTATAAAATAATAATAATTAATGATGCCGACAGTATGACTGTACAAGCCCAGAATGCATTGTTAAAGTCTTTGGAGGAGCCTCCGCCCTATGTAGTTTTCATCCTTACAGTCCAATCGGGAGCAGCAGTGACCCCCACCGTCAGATCAAGATGTCAGAGAGTTTTATTCAGCAGATTTTCCAATGAAGAAATAATGGCTATTCTTGAAGCAAGGTACCAAAGAAGAAGGCCGGAATGGGCTTTTATTGTCTCCTATTCGGACGGAGTCATCGGAACAGCCCTTGAACTTATAGAATCTCCGGAATATATGGAACTTCGGGATGAGGTATTGAATGTAGCAGGCCGTCTGCTGGAAGATAAGGACGGTGATATTTTTAAAATATATGAATTGTTTGAAAAAAATAATGACAAGATAGACTTCATATTAAGAATAATGCTTCTCTTTTTTAGGGACATAATAATATATAATCAGACCGCAAATTATAACATATTGATTAATTCTGATAAAAAAGATATGATTATTGATAATGCCGGGTTAAAACTCTCAGGTCTTCTTAAATGCATAAACGCGGTTTGGAGTGCCAAAAGAGGTCTGGAGTATAATGCGAATTACCAGCTGGCAATAGAAGTAATGCTTATGAAAATTAAAGATTCTTATGTTTAGGCATGATGAAATAATAAGCTGTTTTTTGATAGCCGTCTTAAAGAGGGGAAGTTATTAATTAATCATGCCATATGGATAGAAAGGAAATAATTAATGGTAAAAGTCGTAGGAGTTAGGTTTAAAACTGCCGGAAAAATTTACTACTTTGATCCCGGAGAGCTTGTTATAGGTTTAAACCAGAATGTTATAGTTGAAACCGCAAGAGGAATTGAATTCGGACTTGTAGTGGTTCCAAACAGAGATGTTGATGAATCGGAGATAGTAGCTCCTCTGAAGAAGGTTATAAGAATTGCAACCAATGAAGATACGGCTCACGCTGCCGAGAACGATAAAAAAGAAAAAGAGGCATACAATGTATGCATTCAAAAAATAAATGATCATAAGCTGGATATGAAGCTTATTGATGTAGAATACACCTTTGATAACAATAAAGTACTGTTCTATTTTACTGCAGATGGCAGGGTGGATTTCAGAGAGCTTGTAAAGGATCTGGCAGCTGTATTTAAAACCAGAATCGAGCTTAGGCAGATAGGTGTCCGTGATGAATCCAAAATGATGGGCGGAATAGGGATATGCGGAAGAGTGCTGTGCTGCAACTCCTTCCTTGGAGAATTCCAGCCGGTTTCAATAAAAATGGCCAAGGAGCAGTCACTATCCCTCAATCCCACAAAGATTTCAGGAACCTGCGGCAGATTGATGTGCTGTCTCAAATATGAGCAGGAAGCTTATGAGGATCTTCTGGACAGAGTGCCAAAGGTTGGTGCTATAGTTGAAACTCCAGAGGGTCAGGGTACCGTGGTTGAGGTAAATCTTCTCAAGGAAATACTGAAAATCAAGCTGGATATTGGTAAGGAAACCGAATTGAGGGTCTACAACTTCAAAGAGGGAGAAGTAAAGATTATCAGGAATGCAGTCTCCAGCTATGATATGGATATTGACCTTGAAGCATTGAAGCAGCTGGAGGATTAAGCTTGCGTCATTATCGACTTATTTATAAGGTATATAAGGTTTGTATGAAAATATTACCTTTGGCCTAAAATATTAAAAAATATTGAAATTCGTTTGTACTTTATATGAAATGATGGTAAAATAAGAGCGAAAAACACATATCAAAATGCGTGTTATTCCTTAAATATCAGGAGGTGTTTTAAATGGCATATTTTATTAATGAATCATGTATCAGCTGTGGGGCTTGTGAATCAGAATGTCCAGTTTCATGCATAGCTGCTGGTGATAGCGTATATGTAATAGATGCAGATACTTGCATCGAATGCGGCGCTTGTGCAAATGTATGTCCTGTTGATGCTCCTCAACAGCAATAGTTTTAGTGTAATGAGGGTCAGATAAAGGCTGTGGTGCCTTTGTTTGGCCCTTTTTTCAGCATTTAAAAACAGATTGAGGCATAGAGGTGTAGTTTTGGTAGAAGTAAAAGCTAATGAACGTATAGATGATTTGCAGCTTCATGGTCTGAGACTCATCCAGAATCCTGAAGCGTTTTGTTTTGGAGTTGATGCGGTTTTATTATCTGATTTTGCAGATGTAAAGAGAGAACACAAGGTACTGGATATAGGAACCGGAACCGGTATTATACCAATTCTGCTTGCAGGGAAAACCAGGGTAAAGTCAATAGTTGGTCTTGAGATACAGGAAGGCATGGCAGAAATGGCTTCCCGGAGTGTAATGCTCAACAGTCTTGAGGATAGAATAAGTATAGTAAACGGTGATATTAAAATGTACAGTCAGTACTTCGGGAAAGCCAGCTTTAACGTTGTAGTTTCCAACCCTCCGTATACCAACAAGGGCTGTGGCCTGGTCAATCCTCACGACAGCAAGGCAATTTCGAGACATGAGATATTATGCAGCCTCGAGGACGTTGTAAGTGCGGCCGCTGAACTATTGACACCCGGAGGTCAGCTGGCCATGGTGCATAGGCCCGAGAGGCTGGCCGACATTATTTGTTGTATGAGAAATTGCGGTATAGAACCCAAGTATTTAAGAATGGTTCATCCAAAACCCTTCAAAAAGCCCACAATGATTTTAATAAAGGGTAACAGGGGAGGAAACCCCGAGCTTAAGGTAATGGATCCGCTTTACGTATACAATACCGATGGAACGTATTCGGATGAAATAAA
>JAQSXC010000130.1 GCA_029266335.1 Eubacterium sp.
AAATATTGTATTATAGTCCCGTCTAAATGTATCTCCGGACAAATATTATTAAATAACCTTAGTCAGGAACAATACCAAAATATAAAAGGTATAGGTATTTCTGAACCTGTTTTTTCATTGGATAAAATTCAGGAAGCCATAGAAGAGGCAAATCTTCTATCATACCAGTATTTTATCAATGGTGAGAAAATATGCAGGTATGACTTGAAAGAAAACTTTAAAAAAGGTGATGAGTTTGTTAAAGATATAATAGAGAATTATTTTAAAAGAAAATTTTTTTACGGGACTTTCCAGAAAGAAATTGAAAGGTTGTCGTCAGAAAACGGTATTAACATAAAACATGCTTTTACAATCTATAATTTTATTACACATTATAACAATTCTTATGAAGCTCAGAGCCAGGATACAATTTACGGATTTAATGAATTGACAAAACTGTTCAGTGACTTTAAAAGCATGTGCAGATATCTGGATAAAACAAGCAGTACAGAAATTGGAACCAGAATGAAAGAAGCAAGAACCATAAACTTTAGCCAGATACTAAACTATATTGACAGTAACTTCTGTGAAGATATTACTATTCAGGATATTTCTGAGAAATATTATATAAATCCCAGCTATTTAAGTCAGCTTTTCAGAAAAGAGCTGGGCATTACCTTTACTGACTATTTAGTAAAGAAAAGAATGGAGTTTGCCAAGGAGCTTATGCAGGATGAAAATATAAAAACAGTTGATATCTATCAAAAGTGCGGTTACAACGATTATTTCTATTTTATCCGCTGCTTTAAGAAATATTTCGGCAAATCCCCGGGTCAGTACAGAAATTCATAAGTGATTATGAATAATATGAAAAGTTATTATTTCAGCATGAAATATTATTAGTTGTATAAGATTCTTATATATAAAGGAGGGTGAATTTTGATTTGCCCTCTTTTATATATAAGAATCTTTAATATTTTTAACTAAAATCAGTTCATTTGATATATGTGCCAACTGCTATAAAATTATAGTGCAATAGATGATGCACTATTTTCAAAGGGGGTATATATGCAGCCAAATTATGAAATAAAAAAATCTGATGTAAAATCAAAAAGTATAGCGACATATAGTAAATTCAGTCAGGTATTAAAGCACAAGAACTTTTATTTAATGCTTTTACCTTTAGTTGCATTTTATTTAGTTTTTTGCTATGCACCAATGTATGGCGTAATACTTTCATTCAAAACCTTTGATTACAGCAAAGGAATATTAGGAAGTCCCTGGATTGGAGTTCAGAATTTCAAAGATATAGTAAATGATTTTCAATTCTTAAGCGCAGTTAAAAATACTTTGATTATCAGTTTGGGCAAACTGATCTTTAATTTTCCCTTGCCAATTATACTTGCCATTCTTATGAATGAATTATCAAAGAGAAAGATAATGAGGCTATATCAAACAGTATTTACACTGCCGCACTTTATTTCCTGGGTTGTAATATCAGGAGTAGTAATTAACATTTTTGGCGGTTCAGGTGTATTTAATCAAATTCTAAATGCCTTGGGAATGGAATCCTCCTCTCCTCTGATTCAAACCAATACCTTCAGACCAATGCTATATATCACTAATGCCTGGAAGGAAATGGGCTGGGATTCAATTATTTATTTGGCAGCACTTGCCGGAATCAATCCTGAGCTTTATGAATCGGCTGAAATGGATGGGGCAAATAGATTTCAAAGAATTATCCATATTACATGGCCCGGAATAAGAAGTACCGTGTCGGTATTATTGATACT
Organism: Eubacterium sp.; assembly: GCA_029266335.1. Lineage (GTDB taxonomy): Bacteria > Bacillota > Clostridia > Acetivibrionales > DSM-1351 > Ruminiclostridium. The sequence goes on from JAQSXC010000130.1 coordinate 1,773, forward strand.
TGCTGTTGGGAACATTATGGGTAGTGGTTCCTTGGATCAGGTACTGAATTTATACAGTGCTCCTGTATACTCAGTGGCGGATATAATTGATACCTATATTTACAGAGTAACATTTACAGTTGGTGCAGATTATGGATATATGACAGCCATAGGCCTGTCAAAGTCATTGATAAATCTGGTGCTGTTATATTCAGCAAATATGCTTTCTAAAAAATTGGGAGAAGGGGGATTGTTCTAACATGTCAATGTCGTATAAAAAGAAAAAAATCAGTCTTTTTGAGTTAATAAGTTTTTTAATTTTAACTGTAATAGGAGTCGTAACCATATTCCCCTTTTACAACGTGTTGATATTATCATTGGCAAACCATGGAGAGGCCATGAGAAGAAGTGTGTACTTGTTACCATATTCTTTCGATCTGACCTCCATAAAAACAATACTCTCTGAACCAAGCTTTTTGAGATCCGTTGGTGTCAGTGCTTTTGTAACGGTAGTAGGAGTGCTTGTCAGTATGACTGTTACCACTATGGGTGCTTATGCTTTATCAAAAAAAAGTTTACCGGGAAGAAACCTTATCCTTGGGATGGTGCTGTTCACCATGTTTTTCAATGGAGGGTTAATACCTTACTATTTGGTATTAAAAAAAATTGGGTTTGTAAATAATCTGGCGGTTATGATATTACCGGCTGCTGTAAGTGCATTTTATCTGATAGTAATGAAGAATTTCTTCAGGAGCATTCCTGAAAGCTTGGAGGAATCGGCAAGAATTGATGGTGCGGGTGATTTCTATATTTTATATAAGATAGTAATACCTCTTTCGACACCAATCATTGCAACCTTTTCACTTTTTTATGCTGTAGATAGGTGGAATGACTGGTGGAGTGCACTGATATTTATTAGTGACCAAAGAATCAATCCACTGCAGATTTTTCTAAGAGAAATGCTGGTAAGTTTTAATAACTCCATGCTTAGTGCGGCAGCTGCCTCAGCAATGGAAAACAAAAGGACAGTTTACTTTGAAGGTGCTCAGATGGCTGCGGTTGTTATTTCGGTTCTGCCAATAGCTGTTTTATACCCATGTCTTCAAAAATATTTTGTTAAGGGAATATTGGTTGGTTCTGTTAAAGAGTAATAAATTTATAGCAGCTAATGCTGTTGTAATATATTTAATAATAAAAAGGGGGAAGAAGCATGAAAAGAAATCTTAGAGTAATATCTTTAGCTGTGGCTGCAACACTTATGCTGGGTACTTTGGCTGGCTGTGGAGGAAAAAATGGTTTGGACAATTCGGAGCAAACTGCTTCCTCAGCTTCCTCAGCTGTGTCAGAATCTTCAACATCAGCAGGAGCGCTTGATGAAAAAGTGGAAATTTCAGTGGGGATTTGGGACATTAGTCCGGATCTGACAAAACAGAAGGATCAATTCTATGAAAAAATGTGTAAGGATTTAAACATAACAATTAATCCTAAACCACTGACCTGGGATGATTATACCCAAAAGATACAACTTTGGGCTTCATCAGGTGAATTGCCGGATGTATTTGCAATAGACGCAGTTGGAACATCCTATTATAGAAACTGGATAAAGCAGGGGGTTGTAAGAGCTATTCCAGAGGATTTATCAAAATATCCAGTATTGCAAAAATACATGGAAAATGCAGATTTCCAGGCAATGAAGGATGATGGCAAGTTATATTGTGTACCAAGAGCAATGTATGATTCTTTAGATTACTGTGCTCATGACAGAAATGTGTTTTATAGATGGGATCTGGCTCAGAAGGCTGGAATTACAAAAGAGCCTGAAACCTGGGAAGAGTTTAAAACAATGTTGGCGGCAATTAATGAAAAGGATCCCGAAAATAAGAATATTGGAGGTCTGACAGCGGTAAATGTAAAACAAATCGGAGGTTTCTTCTGGTTATTCAGTAATCCTGCAGCTACCAGTGATGGAAGTGGTAGTGACTTCAAATGGATTAATGAAGATGGAAAATACATTCCTGCAGTATTTTCTAAAAATGCACTTCCGTCTTTACAAAATGCCAGAGATATGTATGAAAAGGGACTTGTTGATAAAGATATAGCTCTTGTCAAAGGTCAGCAGGGCTATGACAAGTTTGTACAGGGTAAGGCTTCCGCAGTTTTATGTGTAACTTATAATGGACTAAATACAATTATTAAGAATTGGAAAAAAGCTCATCCGGAAGACACGGACATACTTGGTAAAATAAAGAGAATCAAGTACTTCCCATCCACTGATGGAACTGCATATCATTCAACCTTTAAAACCTATTGGTCTGAAAGCTATTTCAGTTCAAAAGTTGATGATAAGAAAATGGATAGGATTATGAGATTGTATGATTATCTGTTAAGTGACGATACAAAGGAATATATAAGATTTGGTGTTAAGGATGTTGACTATACAAAGGATGAAGCCGGCAATATAACGACAATAACTACTCCGGATGAACTTTCGGTAAAACAACCTTCTGCAGTTATATTCGCAGATTTGGCGAACTATAATAATCAGTTTATGTACAGTCCTAACAATAAGATGTGGGAGAAGGGCGTTCAGGAGGCTGCAGCTGCTGATCTGGAATATTCAAAGAAGGCTTCAAAAACTCCTGAGTTTGATGCAAAACTCACATATCTGTCAACACCCACAAAGGATAAGTTTTCAATCCTTGACCATGAAGATATATTAAAAATTATGCTTGGAAAACAGGATGCGGCAAAAATGTGGGAAGATACGTTGAAAGAGTATGAAGCAAAGGGTTTAACAAGAATGATCGAAGAAGTAAATGAAAAAGCAAAATAATAAATATTATCAGAAATAGTACTAAATAAGGTGGGTATCTCATTTTGATATCCACCTTTAAAAAAATTGTAAAAGAGGTAAAAGAGTAAATGCTTAAATTTGGAACAGGTGGTTGGAGAGCACTAATTGGAGAAGATTTCACTAAAGGTAATGTAAGATTATTAGCTCAGGCTGTTGCTAATATAATGAAAAAGTCCGGCAAGCAGGATATGCGATTTGTAATTGGGTATGATAGAAGATTTATTTCCGATAAAGCATCAAAATGGATGAGTGAAGTATTAGCCGGAAATGGAATAAAAGTTTACTATATTGATAAAATAGCACCTACACCTCTTGTTATGTTTACTGTTCAGACCATGGATATAAAGTATGGAGCGGCAATAACTGCCAGCCACAATCCAGCTGATTACAATGGAATAAAAATATTCACTGAAGGCGGAAGAGATGCTTCAGAGCTGTTTACTAAAGAAATCGAGAATGAGTTGGCAATAAATACCTGTGAAGTAAAAGCTATCGATTTCACAAAAGGATTATCGTCAGGAAGCATTGAGATTATTGATCCGTTTAATGAGTATATAGATACGATTATAAAAATGATAGATATAGAAGCAATCAGAAATAGAAGATTATCGATTTTGCTTGATCCAATGTTTGGTGTGTCAAAAACATCCTTACAGACTGTTCTGATTACAGCACGGTGCGATTTGGATGTTATAAACGACAGGCATGACACTTTGTTCGGAGGAAGATTGCCGTCTCCGAGCTCAGATACTCTTCAAAGATTAAAGAGTATGGTTATTGAAAAAGGTTACAATTTAGGAATAGGAACAGACGGCGATGCAGACAGATTGGGTATCATAGATCAGAATGGTGAGTTTATCCATCCAAACAGTATTTTGGTGCTCTTGTACTATTACCTGTTAAAATATAAAGGCTGGAAAGGTGGAGTTGTCAGAAACATTGCTACAACTCATTTATTAGATAAAATAGCCGAGGATTTTGGTGAAAAAAGCTATGAGGTTCCGGTAGGCTTTAAGCATATCAGTTCTATGATGGAAGAAAAAAACGCTCTGATCGGTGGTGAAAGCAGCGGTGGACTAACAATCAGAGGTCATATCAGAGGGAAGGATGGAATATTTGCAGCAAGCCTTTTAGTTGAATTAATATGTTCAACAGGAAAGTCATTATCCGAATTACTATATGAAATACATAGCCAATATGGAAATTACTTTATGGAAGAGTGTGATTTCAAGTTTAGCCAGGAAGAAAAAGAAAGGCTGATCACATTACTTTTTATTGAAAAAAGAGTTCCTGAATATAATTATGAAATTGCTAAGATCAGCTATAGTGACGGCCTTAAGATTTATTTTAAAAATGGCGGATGGATTATTGCGAGATTCTCAGGGACAGAACCATTGCTTAGAATATTTGCTGAAATGGAAACGCAAAGTGAAGCAAAATCTGTTTGCAGTATAATGAAGAATTTTTTAAGTCTATAACTAGGCGATAAACGATGTGTTATAAGAGTTCTATGAAAGGAGTAATAAATGAAGCAACTCAAACAAAAAGCAAACCGATATGCAAAAATATATAGCGATATTAAAAGAGGTGAAAAATCAAGCAGCTTAGCTTTACCAAGTAATACATATTTTATTGAGAATGATGAAATTTTATCTATACCAAGAAATGATGGTGACAACAGATATCCATATGGTCTGGAGGGCTTTAATTTTTGGGCATATGCATCCGGTTACATGCACTGTAATGAAGGGCTCTTTTCTCCATTTATAAGGGCTGCAGAGGGGCAGGAACCCAAAATTGCCTTTTTTGCCGGTATGGAAAATTCGGACAGCAACTTTGATATTACCTCCCTACTCTCAGTTCCAATTTTAAAAGACAGTATTGTGAAGGCTGAGCGGTATACTGTTTTTGCAAAAAGCAGTGTTTACTATATAACCGAAACGAAAGATGTAAGATTTACTATAAGATGCTATGTTAATAAAGCTAAAACAATTTGCTTTTCAGTTTTAGCTGAAAATATGTCTGAGAACCCTCAGAAAATATCGCTCTCTTCCTATATGAATCCGTTTCTTGTACATGATATAAATGAAAATGGTGAAAACAGGTGGTTTAGAGAGGCTAGATATCTTTCTGATGATAAGGACAGATTAGGCAGTTTTGTGATTAAGACAAACGAAGACATCAGCAGAACTCTTTCGGTATCAAATTACGGAGTTATACATAGGTATCTGAAGCTTGAAGGGGATAGCAAAATTCTTGGACACGAAGAAACTACTTCAAGATACCAGTATGTGGGAGGAAACAGAAGCAGTCTTCATTCTCCTGAAGCATTATTTAATGGAACTTTCGGGAAGTCAAAACATGTCTGTGCCTTCACAGAGGTAGGGATTGCGGGAGATATTATTCATTTGAGCTTAGGGGCCGGGGAAAGTATAAGATATGATTTATCCCTGTCATGCCTGGAAAATTGTCGTGATGACTCACTGTTAAGAGAACTGATTTTAAAAAAGAGTGATTTTGATTCTGAAAAAATAGACATGGCTTTGACAGAACTGGAGCAACTTGAAGGTGGAAACAAAAGCAATCTTCAAGTCAATATGCTTGATATTGAAGATAATACTATAGAATACAAAAAATATAATCCTTTTTTTGAACACATGAAAAAGCAGGTGGAATTTTGTTCATTGATAAAAGGGTATATACAATTGGCTTACAATTCGTTAATTGGAATACGGGACGTATTTCAGGCCATAGAGGGAATGCTTTTCTTTAATCCTTCGGCGGCAAGAAATAAAATGCTTGAGGCATTAAATTTTATTTCACCGGATGGAAGATGTCCGAGACAATATTCACTTCCTGCCAAAGAGGGTGAAATGCCGGTTATGGACATAAGACCTTTTATAGACCAGGGGACATGGGTGATTTCTACCATTATCACTTATCTTAAATTTACAGGTGATTTCAATTTTCTCCATGAAAAATGTGGTTATTACGAAATATTAGACGAGAAAAAGAAAGTTGTCAAGAGAAGTAATATCTATGACAGCGTGCTTGATCACATGCTTAAGATAATGGAATACCTGCTTATAAACAGAGATTTTGAACAAACAAACTGTATTTGCGCCCTTTACGGAGATTGGAATGATGCACTGGATGGACTTGGAGTAAGCCAGGATCCAGAAAAAGAATATGGATCGGGTGTATCAGTAATGGCTACGCTTCAAGTATATCAGAATCTTAACGAGATGCTTGAATTATTCAATCAGATAAAAAGTCGTGACTTCAGTGAGCTGGAAGAGAAATATAGGAAAGCTGCTAATGAGATTGAAGAAGGTCTGAGAACATATGCCATTATTCAGAACTCAGAACAAGAAAGAAGAATCGTTCATGGATGGGGAGATAAAAGATCATATTTGGTTGGAAGCTTCTGCGACAGTGACAACAAATCAAGATATGGGCTTACTTCTAATGCATATTGGGTAATATCGGGTCTCTATGAAAAGGATATGAGTATCAGGGATACTATCCTGCATGCATTTAAGGAATTGGATTCGGAATATGGAATCAAAACATTTGATCCGCATTTTGAGCCCAACACATTTGGTGTAGGGAGAATTCCCAAGCTTCCGGCAGGAACATATGAAAATGGTGCAACCTATAATCATGCTACAGCATTTGCAATTATGGCATTATTTGGCATGGGGTGTCCTGAAATGGCCTGGGAGCAGATTAATAAAATTGTTCCGTTCACCCATACGAATGTAAGTACATCACCTTTTGTTATGCCAAATTCATACGGGCATAATGAGGAGCTTTTGATTGACGGTGAATCCGTGCTGGATTGGCAAACAGGTGCATCAAATGTTCTTCTGAAGCTTTTTATAAAGTATGTATTCGGTTTCCAGCCATCCTTTGGCGGTTTATATTTCCAGCCTGCAGCGTGGAGCCCATTTGAAAGCTTTGATTTCAAAATAAATGTAAGGGGGTGTAAATTACATATTAACTATATCAGAAAGGGCAAAGCTGAAAGAACTTTTATTCTTAACGGTAAGACAGTGAAAGGAGTATATGACGAAAAGCTGAATATTACCAGGCTGTGGATACCATATACTGACATTGTAAATAATCAGGCTGTCAGCCTGCAAATCAATGATTAAAATACGAAAAGTTTGATTATTTTCTGGAATGGAGAGCTTAAACGAAAATAAAGGAGGTTTATAATGTTTAAAGGTTATTGTAAATTACGAAAGGCCTTATCCTTATTTTTAGCAGTTACAATTTTTCTCGGAATAATTAATGTATTTATTCCCAAAATAGTATATGCAGACTCAACAACAGTTACAAAAACTTCAGAAATATTCTATGATGATTTTGATGGCAATACCTTGAATACCGATAAATGGCTTGTGGCTAAAAAAAACTGGGGCGGATATGAGAAGGATAATGAAGGTAATATAATAAGCAACTACAACGGCGGAGTTGTTCCTGAAAATGTGTCATTGGAAAACGGAGTATTAAAGCTTGAGGCCCATGGAAATAATTATACCGGGGATGTAAAAGGTGTATACAGAAGCGGAAGGGAAAGGGCCGACAACATAAGGGTGGGAGCAAGCATAGCCACAAAGGACTACTATGCCTCCGGCCGTTATGAAGTAAATATGAAAATTCCAGATGAGCTTGGTGCATGTTCGGCAATATGGTCCTTCAATTATCGGGAGCTTTATGATGAAGCATCTTTAGCAGCTGCAGCAGCAAGAGGAGTGGATGTATCAGAAGGTTATTATGTATCCAATCATGAAATAGACATAGAACTGCCCGGACGCCCTACAGGAGAGGTTCAGGATATAAGCTATGACTATGCATTGTGCAACACCTGGCGCGGCGAAACCGAGGTTGAGAGCACAACAAATTATACCAATGTCAAAGAAGCCATGGGTGATAGGCTGACCGGCGGTGAACTGGGTGCGCTGGCAGACGGAAAATTTCATACATACAGGTTTGATTGGCATACGGGTGATTCCGATACGCCGGCAAAAGTAGACTATTATATTGATAATATATTAATTAAAACATGTACCACAGATATTCCAAATATTGCAGGAAGATTTTGGGTGGGTATCTGGTTTCCAAATAAATGGGCAGGAACGCCTGATTTTGATACGGTAACACTGGATGTAGACTATTTAAAAATAACTCCTTTCAGTGAATATAACGATGCATGGGATGCTGAATCATATCCTGATGACGGATGGGGAACCTATCCTGATACAGATTCGATTTTCATTAAAAAAAGGTCGTAAAATGAGGAAGTTATGGAGCTAAAATTGGAACTGTTGAGACGGGTTTGGAGCAAACACAACAAGTACAGCATATAAACAGCTTTCGCTTACATTTACTACAGGCGCAAACAGTACATCTGCTTTGATATTCCTGTACCAGGAACCGTCATCGTATTATGGTTTTGGAGACGATTTTAAACTTGTTAAAAATTAGAAATTCTGCACGATACTATAATTGCTGGAGTTAGGATTAATACCAGGCTGACTGATTGAGTTGGCTTGGTATTAATAATCTATATCCAAACCCAAATTGCTGCAGCTACAGCTGAAATCAGTATCAACCTAATTTGTGGTGACATATAATAGTCATTTTGGGGATCAACTATCAAATTTAACCTTAACAGATGAAGCATATTCTGATGGAGTCATACCTGTAACTTTTTTAAAATATCTTGAAAAATAATGAATAGAAGTGTAGCCTAATATCTCAGCAATTTGAGTAAAGTTGTGATTCCCTTCCCTTATCATTTTTTTCCCCAATTCAATTTTTTGTTTTTTAAAATACTCCATTACACTTAGGCCGGTCCTGCTTTTGAATAATACTTTTAAATTAGTTCTGCTTAAGGCTGTAAATTTACAAACATCATCAAAAGAAATATTTGAATTTATGTTAGCTTCAAGGAAGCCCTGTATTTTTTTTATCATGTCTTCATCAGATTTTATCTTAACAGAAGAGGATAGTCTACTGTTCTGCTTAATATCTGTTCCTTTTCTTATAAGATTTATGAGCAGCAGTTCCAGATAGATTTTAATGAGCTGTTCAGAACCAAACATTGGTTTGCTGCGCTTTTCAAGTTTTTGAAGTTCGGGGTTATCTAATCTGGAGGTATAGGCCTCTTTAGCTTCCATAATTATCTGAGCCAATAAAATTCTCTCAGCATCATAAATTTTTAATATTTTATTTTCAAAAAATTTAACAGCCTTTGATTTGCATTCAAATGAGATGACAATCAAATTTGGAGCCACAACACCATTAGCCCACACATTATGAAACTCATTAGGTTTATGAAAAATAATATCGCCCTGTTTTAATTTGTAGCCTGATATATCGGTCATTACTTCAACTTCACCCTTATCAACATATAAAAGTTCCCAAAAGTCATGCCTTTCACCTTCAAATATATAATTTTTTGCATATTCAAAATAATGGATAGTTATTATCTTTTTGACTATCAGATCTTCCTTAAGGATAGTTTTTTTGTAATCCATATTTACCTCTTAGTTGGAATTGGAAATTATTCGAAATAAAAACTTGAGAAGTTGATGGGGTGCTACTAATATAATAACTCAAAAATCAGTTATTTTAAAGATATAAATTGAATAATAAAAAGGCCGGCAGGTTGAAATTAAAATTTATTTATTGTTAAATATACATTTTTACCAGGATTTAACCACACCCGTTTTTTACTTAAACTTTACCTTTTCAGCCGTTTTTTTACACTAGCTTTCTTTAACTTAATATATTTAAAAACTATAATGACTTTTATGTTCAACTATTTATATCCTTATTTTAATTAATAATAAAGAATATATGGATTAAATATTGAATGGTTAATGTTTCATTCAACGACGCAATTTTATATGGAGGTAGGTAAAGTGATTAAGCGTAAAAACGGACTAAGAATTATATGTATGATTTTGGTGTTTATACAATGCTTCTGCATTATGGCGCCAAATGTTGAAGCATTGGGTAACCTGGATTTCAGTTCGGCCATGATGACCGGACTGATAAATGACAGCGGTCAAAATGTTGCTCTGGGTATAAATGAAAGAAGAATTACTCTTCTGGACAACCAAAACAAAAGGGTTGAAAACTTTGTTCTGGAGGTGGATCTGAAATCCTTTCCGAATACCTCAATTGTAACCGGTTCCTATAAGGATGGCACCGGATATGGAATGACAACGGTTGCCGAACAGGCTAAGGCCGCCATCGATAACGGAAAACCTGTTGTGGCAGCTGTTAATGCGGATTATTACAATATGGCTACCGGTGAGCCAATAGGCTGTTTTGTAAAGGATGGAGCCGTAATTAATGAGCTTCCCTCCAACAGGTGCTACTTTGGAGTAAGGAAAGACGGAACTCCGGTTATAGGAGATTATAATTCGTACATGGCTGAAAGAGCCCAGCTGCAGGAGGCTGTAGGCGGACTTTGCAAGCTGGTGGACAAAGGTGTTGTAATTGATTATACAGGCAGTGATGAAACCTATTACACAACAAAACAGCCTAGAACAGCAGTGGGAATCAAGGCTGACGGTTCGGTTGTATTCATGGTTTCAGACGGCAGACAGGAGCCGTATTCCGCAGGGCTGACGATGTATGAGCTTGGTTTGCTTATGAAGGATCTGGGCTGTGAAATTGC
>JAQSXC010000131.1 GCA_029266335.1 Eubacterium sp.
ACCACCAAATATGACATTATAAACTCCTGTACATAAAGTGTACTCATAAACATTATAACTACTTTTTGCCTATCAATGCAATCGGTTTCGCAATTTTGCCAACAAAATGCTGACTGCTTATTCTAAAGCAGTACCTTGTTAATTATATTATTTTCTCTGTTTTTCTATTCCTGGCCCTTTCAAGTTTTATTTATTAAAGATAATTTATGTGCTAACGTTTGTCTTAAAATCATGTTCAGTCTTGTTAAAATATTTATATTTTGACAAAATAAAAAGGAGCTGGGCTCCTTTATTTCATTCATATAATTAATTTATTTAATTGGCTTCATATCAAGAAATTTTCTTTTTGTACATATTTTAAGTGTTTTAAATTTGTTTTTAGCGGAGCAATTCTCTCCAAGCCAGATCTTCGCGTTCCAATCCCTTTATCAATACTTCGGCAGTTGCTATATTTGTAGCATATGGAATATTATTCGCATCACAATGCTTAAAGAGCAGAAAAGTATCAGTATCATTCTCAGTATTGGGATCTCTGAAATAAATCAGCAGGTCAATTTCATCACATGCTATCCTTGCACCCAATTGCTGTGCCCCAAGGCTGCCATAGGCCAACAGATTAATGTTCAGTCCGGTAGCCTTGTTTATGACTATACCTGTTGAACGGGTCGCAATAAGATGATGCTCCTGAAGAATATATTTGTAGGCTATACAAAAACTAGCCATCAATTCTTTTTTATTATCATGAGCTATAAATGCTATATTCATGTAAAAATCACATACCTTTAATTTTTATTTACCTGCATTTCTTACACTTTTAATAGGTATATTAGCTACTAATGCCGGAACTATTCTATCGCCCTCTTCGCTTTTTGTTCTGGTTAGCTGGATGTCAAGAGCGCTTTCATCAATCTCCATGTAATGTTGAATAACCTTAATTATCTCCCCCTTAACCATCTCGAGAAACTCAGGAGAAACATTGGCCCTGTCGTGTATCAATACCAGCTGCAATCTTTCTTTGGCTACATCCTTCGATGGTTTAGATCTGCCAAAGATCTTTGAAAAATCAATCAGCATACCCTATTCCTCCTTATGTAGTTTTAAAACCTAAAAGTTTTTTAAATTTATGCAAAAAGCCATCTTCTGTTTCAAGATTAAGAATAGGAACTTCCTCTCCCTGAATCCTTCTTGTGACATTTCTATAAGCTTGTCCTGCCAAAGATTTGTCATCGTTTACAGCAGGTTCACCCCTATTGGTTGAAATAACGATTTTTTCATCATCAGGAACTACTCCTATAAGGTCTATAGCCAGTATATCAATAATATCATCAATACTCATCATGTCCCCTCTTTTAACCATATCAACTCTGACTCTGTTGATCAGCAACTTCGGGTTTCTTAATTCATTTGCCTCCAGAAGTCCAACTATTCTGTCGGCATCTCTGACTGCCGAAACTTCAGGAGTAGTAACAACTATAGCTCTATTAGCACCGGCTATGGCATTCTTGAAGCCTTGCTCTATACCGGCCGGGCAATCTATAATTATGTAATCAAATTCGGCCTTTAATTCATTAACCAGATTAATCATCTGTTCAGGAGTTACAGCTGACTTGTCCCTTGTCTGCGCTGCGGGAAGGAGATATAGACCTTCATATCTTTTGTCTTTAATCAGAGCCTGCTTAACTCTGCATACACCTTCAATAACATCAACAAGATCGTAAACTATCCTGTTTTCCAAACCCATTACAACGTCGAGATTTCGAAGACCAATATCAGTATCTATCAGTACAACCTTGTTTCCTGACAGTGCCAGGCCTGTACCAATATTGGCAGTTGTGGTTGTTTTCCCAACTCCGCCTTTCCCAGATGTAATTACAATTACCTCGCCCATACAGCTTTGCCTCCAATTCTTGTCCAAGAAAAATTATATTTACATAAATTTACATTTTATAGATAAAGTCATACACATTAAACTATATAGATGTTTTATTATTTTGTCAATTATCTTGATATCAATTCAATATTTATCATTCTATTCAGACGCTTAAGTATTTCGGATGGACGTTGGTAAAAACCGCTCTACATACAGCATATCACCCTTGACATATGCCAGTTCAGGAACCTGATTTACTCCGGCGCCCTTTTCGTCAGGCGGTCTGGTAATAATATCCGCGATTCTCAGCTGTGTTGGATTAAGCCCTAGTGCTGCCACGATGGCCTCTTTATTTCCGTCACTGCCTGCATGCACAACACCTCTGAGCAGTCCCATAACAACAATATTTCCTGTAGCCTCAATAACTGCGCCCGGGTTTACATCCCCGAGTATTACAAGGTTGCCGTCAAAAGTTATAAGCTGGCCTGATCTTACTGTTCCCCTGTAAAACTTTGTCTGACCCTCTTCTATTCCCTTAAAGAACATGTACTTTTTTATCTGATTTTTTCTTTCACTTGAGCCGGACGCATTTGCTTTGACACTTGAACTGCTTGTATTATCAACTATCTCTTCCTCAAAGGATAATATGGTTGCTCCGCTTTCCTGCTTTAGCAATTCGTGGAGTTGAATCTTCTCGGTATCACTCAGGACACGACCTCTGTATCTGACAGCCAGCTTTGCTCCTCTGAAAAACTTACCTGCATTATCAATTTTGATTCTCATACTGTCAACAACTTCTTCAAAGCTGGCTTCCGGTTTTAATATAATAGTAAGACCGTTAACTGTTCCTTTAAAAGTTACTGTATTTTCAGTCATATACATTTGTCCCCCAATGAGATTATTTTGTCAACTCTACTATATCCATTTTTGCGGTAAAATCCTGTGCTTTACCTGTATTATTATCAAAATATGCTTTCAATATATCTTTGGCAATAGGTGCAGTATACGCTCCAAGTACGCCTCTTTCAACAACAACTGCTACAGCTATCTGAGGTTTGTCTGCCGGAGCGTAGCATATAAACAATGCATTGGAAGAATGTATGGCTTCCTGACCGGTTTCAGCGGTACCGGTTTTACCTGCCACTTTTATTGGAAGTAGCTCCTTGAATGCATTGGATGCCGTACCTCCTGGGTCCTCAGAGTTAGCAACAGCAATCATTCCCTGCTGAATTATACTCATATTCTGTTTTTTTACCGGAAGTATCTCATATTCCGGCTTTGTCTCAGTAACTATGGAGCCGTCATATTTTACTACTCTTTTAATAATGTGGGGCTTAAAACGCTTTCCACCGTTAGCAATGGTAGCTACATAATTAACAAGCTGTATGGGAGTAAAGCTGTTATCAAACTGTCCTATAGATGACTGTGCTGTATCGGCATTTCCCCAAGGATATGGGTTATATGTTTTTTTAAATGCTTTTGAAGCCAAAGTACCCTTGCTTTCACCCATCAGATCAATTCCAGTTAGCTGTCCCAATCCAAACATTGTCGCCCATTTGTCAATTTTATCAATACCAACATTGACACCTAAATTATAGAAATATGGATTACTTGACTTTTGGATGGCCTGTATCATATTTACCCATCCCAGACCTCCTCCATAGCTTCTGTATTCAATTGACTTAAGCATTAATCCGTCATATGTCTCATAACCCTTGTCAAAATATTTCTTATAAGGATCGACCTTTCCCTCGTGAAGTCCTGCAATACCTACCAAAGGTTTAAAGGTTGATCCGGGAGTATATGTTCCGGCAATTGCTCTATTATACTCCGGTTTAGTTATATTTTTAGGATCATTTATTTCTCTTATCGCATTCTGAGCAGCCTTATCTTCGGGAGGGGCCAAATAAATCGAAGGATCAAAGGCCGGATAACTGGCCAGTGCAAGCACTTCTCCGGTATTAACATCAATAGCTACCGCAGCCCCGGCATATGCATCTTTAAAATTCCTTGAATGCTGTTTTTGCTTTATTACCTGGATGTTCTTTGCCAGGGATTCCATTGCCACCTTCTGCAGTCTCATGTCAATGGTAAGAACAACGTCGCTGCCAGGTTTTACAGGTTCTTCACTCACAATTTTTGTTTTGCCGCTGTCATCAATCTCTATTCTTCTATAGCCGTTGGTGCCTCTGAGGTAGCCTTCTGCAGTACGCTCTATTCCCGATTTGCCTATAATATCATTCAGTTTGTATCCCTCGTCGGCCCTTACTGCCAGCTCCTGCTCGTTGATTGTTCTTACATAGCCTATCAACTGGGCGGCATATTGGGCATCAATATACTTCCTGCTGGGTTCAAGATCAATTATGGCCCCAGGGAACTCATCGGTTCTTTCTTCAATTTCAGCCACTGTTTTGGTACTAATGGATTTTGCCAAAATTGGATTCATGCTCATGACTTCAAAACGCAAGGTCATAATTTTGTATATATCAGGTTCTTTATATTTCTCGGTATCTATCTTAAAAACAGTGTCCCTGAAATATTCATAAAATTCCTCGGGGTCCGAATCCTGATCAAGTCCTGTAAACCTGTAGCCTGTTGCATTTTTCAGCACTTTGATTCTGTCCTGGCTGTTTACAAGCATAGACCCTAATTTTACAGGCTTGCTGCTCAGATACTTTGAGAAGGTATTACTGTATTTGTCACCGTTCTTTTCAAATATCTTAATTAATTTGTACATCATCTCGTTAAATTCATCAGATGCTTTGCCAGTATCCATCAGCATCAGATAATAACTCGTTGAATTGACAGCTATGGGAACTCCATACCTGTCCATAATATTCCCCCGTTCGGCAAGAATTGATCTTGATCTCAGATTATAATCCTGGGACTGGACGAAATAATTCTCACCATTTACCAGCTGCAAATTTGCCAACTGGTAAACTATCACTCCAAATATCAGCACCAGTATTATGCTGACAATTGTATGTCTGTCCTTAAAAAATTTTTTCATACTTCAACCACCACTTAAACTATCCTGCTAAATTTTATTAATATTTGTTTTTAACGTCCAAACTGCTTAGTTTTCTGTTGATTCTAACAATCAGAAAAAATACTATTACCCCAAATATACTATTCAGAGCTGCCTCAGGTAATATAACTGCTTTAGCAGTCTCTAAGAAATTTATCTTCAGACCCAGAGTATAGGATACAACTACAACAGCAGATTCATAAAAAAAAGTAGAAATAAATGTACAAATAATCATAACAATCATATTTTCTTTAAAAAATCTTCTGTTGATGTTACCCAGCAAAACTCCCAGCAGCATTCCAATAAGAGCATGGTATCCAAGCGCAACTCCCACTACGGCATCCAGACAGAGTCCTGCAAAAAACCCCACTGCTGCACCATGACTCCTTCCCTCCAGAAGTGCTATGCTCACTATTAAAATTATTATTAAATTTGGTCTCACACCGAATATCTCGATAAAGTTAAGAAAAGTAACCTGTGTTGTAACTAGAATAAATATAAGTATGGTATATAAAATTATTTTACCCCTCATTTATCAATAATCTCCATTTCTGAAGATGTATCAGGCATATCATTCTTAAGTATTACAACTTGACTGAGCCTTCTTAAATCAACAGCCGGCTGAATTATGGCATACCTGTCAAGATCACTTTCTCCAGTCCTAACCTCTTTTACCGTTCCAATTATAATACCCTTGGGATATATACCGCCCAATCCCGAAGTTTCTATTTTATCTCCCTGGGACAGGTCCAGGTCATTTGGAATATATACCAGCTTGCACAGACCTTCCTTCCCCAGTTTCAGATCACCCTTAACAACTACCAGGTCCCTGCTTTTTGACACTATAGCACTCACAGCGCTGCCGTCCTCTATAATACTTATGATCTTAGATGAGAACGGTTGTGAGGAAGCTACTTTTCCAACAAGACCTTTACTTGTTATGACAGGCATATTATATCCTATCCCACTTGTTGAGCCTTTGTCTGTAAGGAATATGTTGAACAGATTTCCGGTATCCTTTGCTATAACATTGGCTCCCATAAACTCAAAATCCTTCAGCTGTTCCTTTAGCTTTAAAACATTTTTCAAGTCTTCATTTTCGTTTTTGAATCTCAGATACTCTGTACGTTCGTTATTTAATTTGTCGATCTCCTCTTTTAAAGCTTTATTTTCAGCCCTCAGAGTTTCAACATCACTAAACAGACCTATTCCTGCTTCGACTTCCTGCCCAGCATAGGTAAATACTCTTTCAACAGCTGTAAATGGTACCGAAATCAAATTTCCAATCCAGTTTACGTTACTTAACGGATTTATTGTCAATCCAATGGTTACTATAAGCACCAGTGTAACTATAAGAATTATCAACGCCCTGCTTTTAAAATACTTCAAGGAATACTTCTCCTCTCTAACCCCTTTACTTTACCACAGAATTATTTCAGTCTCTTGGGTGAAAGTAATACCTTCTTCAAGGTTTCTATTTCATCAAGCACCTTACCGGTACCTAAAGCAACACAGTCCAGTGGCCTTTCGGCAATTGAAACGGGCATTCCGGTTTCCTGTTTTATTAATTTATCAAGGCCGTCAAGAAGTGCACCGCCGCCTGTAAGCATAATTCCCCTGTCCATTATGTCGGATGCCAGTTCAGGTGGAGTTTTCTCCAGGGTATATTTAATGGAATCTATAATGGCATTTACAGGCTCCTTAAGGGCTTCATTTATTTCAGAAGACGTAATTTCAATATTCTTGGGAAGTCCTGTAATCAGATCCCGCCCTCTGATGTTCATTCTTTCTTCCTTTGTTTTCGGATATGCTCCACCAATTGTCACCTTTATCCCTTCTGCTGTTCTTTCTCCGATCATAAGGCTGTACTCTTTTTTGATATAGTGAACAATGGCTTCATCCAGCTCGTCTCCGGCAACTCTTAAGGATTTGCTGGTTACAATACCTCCCAGAGAAATAACCGCGACCTCACTGGTACCGCCTCCAATATCTACAACCATACTGCCCGATGGTTCTTCAACAGGTAATTCGGCACCGATGGCGGCTGCCATGGGTTCCTCTATGAGATAAGCCTCCTTAGCACCGGCCTGCAGTGTAGCATCCTCGACTGCTCTCTTTTCAACTTCTGTAACTCCGGATGGCACACATATAACTACTCTTGGTTTATTAAATACACCGTTTGACATGGCTTTTTTTATAAAGTACTTGATCATGCTTTGTGTAATGTCAAAATCAGCTATTACTCCATCTTTCATTGGCCGTATGGCAACGATATTACCGGGTGTACGACCGATCATCTCTTTTGCCGACTCGCCCACTGCCAGAACTTCATTATTTTTAATGTTAACAGCAACAACAGAAGGTTCTCTGACAACAATACCCTTCCCCTTGACATGTACCAGTGTGTTTGCTGTTCCCAAATCTATACCTATATCTTTTGCAAAAAAACTCATTTAAAATGTCCTCCCGTTTAATTTTTACCTCAGGAAATTAACCCTTCCTACATAAATCCTTTTTCCTTAAAGCTCACATATCTACCGTCACCAATTACAATATGGTCCAACACCTTGATGCCCAGTATGTTTCCTGCATTTTCAAGTCTCTGTGTGGTCTGTATATCCTCTGTACTGGGTGTTGGATCTCCACTGGGGTGGTTATGAACAAAAATAATACTGTTACTTCCATATTTAATTGCTTCACTGAATACTTCTCTTGGATGAACGATAGAGGAATTCAAGCTTCCTACTGAAATATCGGTTATTTTAATAACTTGATTTTTGGTATCAAGCAAAAGTGCTCTGAAAATTTCTTTCTTTAAGTACCTCATTTCTTCCATTATTAGATTATTAACGTCATTAGCACTCTTTATAATATGATGTACTACGCCGTCACTGGTCGCAACTCTCTTAGACAGTTCCAGGGCTGCTTTTATCTGAATGGCCTTTACTCTTCCAATTCCCTTAATCTTCTTAAGTTGCTCAATAGATAAGTTGTTAAGTGTAGAAAGTCTTCCGTCATGGGACAGTCTCAAGACATGTTGAGCCAGTTCTATTGCAGTATAAGACTTTGTACCGGTCTTAATGATTACAGCCAGCAGCTCGGCATTTGATAAATGTTCTGCTCCGACAACCTCAAGTTTCTCATAAGGTCTTTCACAAACCGGGAGTTCTTTTATATTCAGTCTTTCCATACTTATCTCCATCTCTGCTTTGTATTGCATCTAATTAATCAAGCGGTCTTACAATTTCATGATATTCAGGTTTTATTTATTCAAATTATCCAGATTTACAATATGCCCTATTTTTTCAAGCATGCAAGACAATTTGAAAAGAGGCAGCCCCATAACATTAAAAAAATCTCCTTCGATCTTTTCCACCAGAAGCGAACCATATCCCTGAATGCCGTAGGCACCTGCTTTATCAAAGGGCTCCCCTGTGGCAATATATGACTTAAAAAACTCATCAGATTTTTTTGCAATCTTAACTCTGGTGGTTTCAAAATCACTTATGGTCTTCATATCACTGGTCCTGCACAAGCAGACTCCTGTTACCACTTCATGCCATGCACCATTTAAATCCTTAAGCATATCAAAAGCTTCCTGTTCATTTTTGGGTTTACCCAGAAGCTTATTATCCTTAACAACTATTGTATCTGCTCCAATGACCAAACTGTTATGTTTTGTTTGAGTAGCGATATCAATACATTTTTGGCTTGCCAACGACATGGCCACCTGTGATGGTTCCAGGTTTTGATCCATTACCTCATCAATTTTTGAAGGAGTTACTGTGAATAAAAGGCCAATCTGATTTAACAGCTGTTGCCTTCTAGGAGACGCTGAAGCTAATATAATGTTATCCATTTAATCACCAATCATTTGTATTTTCATATCTTTACATCATGCGACAAACGCAACCATAATTATTATATATTTTTATGGCTGATTTTTCAAATAAAAAAGCTAGCTAATAATCCATATATATTATTCGTAAAAAGAATTTTTTTATTTAGAGGCAAATGATAACTTACTTATGAATGGTTAATATTGGTTTAATGCATATAAATTACATATTTAATAATGCATAATATTAATAAAATATCACTTCTCAATTCAAAGTTTTCGAAGTATAATATAGTAAAACTATGAAGTATTACATACTTCCAAAATGTGTAATGAGAGTTGGTGATTATATGAGAATAGAAAAAGTTAATGATAATGTATTGAAGGTCACAATAACATTAAATGATCTTGAAGAACGAAATATTGATTTGGGCTCTTTGAATTATAATTCACCTGCTGCCCAGGAATTATTCTGGGATATGATGGAAAAAGCCGAAGAAGAGTATGGTTTTGCTTCCGGTGAATCCCAGCTTATTTTTGAAGCATCTCCAGAAAATGAAGATGGTTTTGTTGTAACAATCACCAAAGTTGATGCCGATGGAGAATTTGAGTCAATTCAAAAGTATATTAAAAGCAAGTATAAAAACTCTGAACTGAGACAGAAGAAAAAGAAGAGCAAGATTTGCTCCACTTTGAAGATATACTGCTTTAACAACCTCGATGACGTTTGTAAATTATCTAAAAGGATTGCTACGGCCTATCACGGTGAAAGCACTCTTTTCAGATGCAGAGACAGTTATTATTTGCTTTTGAGCGGCAGCTCAGCAAACTCTCAGATAATAGATATAACAATGTCCGAGTATTCTGTTTTAGTAGGTAATTCAGGATTTTTTGAGGGCTACCTTAATGAATACGGAGAGAAAATAATTCAGGATAATGCTATAGAAACTCTAAATGTTTATTTTTAATAAATTCAAATATCTCTCCTGTAATATAAATAGCAAAATCAAATTGCTGTACGCTTTTGTGTAACTTAACATGGTAAATACTTTTTTGGCTGACACTTCTGTGTCAGCCATTATATTTTCAGCATATTTCTTTAAATGGCTGAAGAATCACATTTTAATTTGTGGTATTAAGTTGTAAAATGATAAAGTAATGAATTTACATTTTATTCTAGTAATCTTAAATATTCCTGTTTTATAATGGAGGAAAAAATGGAGTTGGAAAATTTAGTAGAAAAAGATTTTAGCGGCTGTATATCGGTTGTCAAGGATGGTTCTGTCATATTTGAGAAGAATTATGGATATGCGGATTTACCAAATAAAATAAGTAATGAACTTTACACAAAATTTGCTACTGCTTCGGCAGGAAAAGTCTTTGTGGCAGTAGGTATTTTACAATTAATTGAAAACGGTAAATTGAATTTTGAAGATACAATCGGTAATTTACTTGACTTTGATTTAAAGGCAATTGACGGAGAAATTACGGTTAAGCAGCTGCTATGCCATACTTCCGGAATTCCCGACTACTTTGATGAAAGTTCCATGAGTGAATATGCCGAGCTGTGGAAGGACTATCCAAACTACAAAATCAGAGAATCTTCTGATTTAATTCCGCTTTTTATAGATAAACCAATGATGTACCCCGCCGGAGAAAGGTTTCAGTACAATAATACCGGTTTTGTAGTTCTGGGTCTGATTATAGAAAAATTAACTGGACAATTATTTGATAAATATTTACAAAAGAATGTTTTTGAACCTTGCGGCATGTTTGATACAGGTTACTATGAATTGGACAGATTACCCGCTAACTGCGCCAACTCATACATTTATGATGAAAAGCTCAAAGAATATTATACAAATATCTATAGTGTAGATGTCAAGGGTACCGGTGCAGGCGGGGCATTTACCACAATCACCGATATTAATAAATTCTGGACTAATTTATTGGACGGAAAACTTGTTTCCAATGACATGCTGGGACAGATGTTAAGTGTACAAAGTCATGATGAATCCGAACATTACGGATATGGTATCTGGCTTGATGAGACAAAGGAAAATACATATTCACCTTATTTTCAAGGTTGTGATCCGGGAGTAAGTTTTATATCCGGTTACCATCCTGCAAGCAAAATCACTATTACGGCAGTGAGCAATTTGGGATGTGATGTATGGAAGCTTAGAAGTGACTTAAGTAATGCCATCAATGGAATGAAATAATGAAAGCTTCTCATACGCATCAAAAAAAGGGCTTATCTCTTTGGATAAAGCCCTTTGCTATTTACTAATAACTATTTATTATTCATAACCAATTCAATAACTTTTCCATTTGATTTTGCTATTTCAAAAATAGCATCATCAATAACGGTATTTTCTTCAACTAGTGTATTGCCATCGTTATCATATATTGTTTTGGTGGCAATTTTACCGTTGAGGTATTCGCGGTGCTTGGTTTCCATCATATCAGAGACTTCGTCCGAATGTACCTCATTGGATGAAGATAAATTACTGTTTATATTGTTCCCGGCGTCCTGTGATACTCCGCTTGATAAATCCGATGCTCTCTCTAAAAGTTTGGTTTCAACATCCTCATTAACAATAATAAGATTTTTACTGAATGTGATTATGCTATCCCGAGGTATTAGCTTGATATTCTTTTGGGCTGCATCAGCTATAAATTCCAACCCTATTATAGAACAGTCAGCATCTTCATCTATATATAAATCACCAATTTCACCAATCATTCTTCCCTTTTTTGTAAGTACTCTTGTACCCCTGACCTGCACATTTTTCTGGAGGAGATCCATAGCTGCCGGTAATTTATTAATCTCACTGATGGAATCCTCACTCTCAATTGTCAATGCGTAATCACCTATTCCCAAAATGTATCCTGCAGGAATAACCTTTGCATTTAAAATCTGAGCTCCAAAATCCACAACTATATAATCTATAGTACCTTTTTCCGGATTTATTATGACGCTTTTAACTATTCCGGCATCATTACCGTTTGATATGCTTATAATAGGTAATCCTATTATTTCCTCTGTTCTTTTCATTAAAAAAGTACCTCCTTAAATTTCCAAATCTATATATAAATTCACTTCAGGTTATTCAAGATTTCAGATTTTACTTCAGGTTGAATAATTGAATTGTATTTATTAACTATTTCTTCAAGTATACTGACGGCCAAAGCATTCAAGCCCATTTGCTTATATAAAGCACATACATCCAGCACTATCCAGAAAACCATATTATTGTCAGGTTGATGCTTGAGTGCTTCCATATAATGCTCGATTGCCTTATCTTTTTCTCCGGCCTTCTTATACTCAAACGCCTTAAATATAAGTGTTTGAGCATTAAGCACTTCAATATTTTCAGTAATAATATTATTAAATGTATTATCCTTTTGAATATCATACTCTGAGCCATCAATAGTTTCGTTGGTATTGAGAGTACTTGCCTGAATTTCCGGCATCTCAGCTTCATAGATATCCGCTTCTGCCACAGCAGCTGTTTCAACTGCTTCAGCAGCCTCAATTACCTCAGTTGCTT
>JAQSXC010000343.1 GCA_029266335.1 Eubacterium sp.
CTTAGCATTTCAAATTCACAGACAGCTTTAAACGTGCTTCATTATGTTGATGCTGTGGAAAGAGTGTCCAAGAAGGGTAACATGTTTGTATATGAGCGGAAATAAACCCTGAAAAAATTATGAAGTGGGTACTCTGCCCAAATGGGCTTATCATAAATATTTTCAGGTTTTAATTTAGTTTGATTCCGCTTTATTCTTTTTATGTTTTATATAATTTTTTCCATAAAATAAGCTGAAAAGATTTCAGATGTGAATATTTTGTGCCCCATGCTTTTCAAGCGTCTCTCTTACAAAAGCCTTATCCCTGGTATCACATTCAACCATAACTACTGATCTTCCTGAATCAATAACAGTTTTAATTTCATGTTCTATATCTCTGGATACTCCCCAATCGATCATCATTTGTCTGATATCTCCGCCCAAACCTCCATTAACCAGGCTCACAACCGGCCTTGCAGCAATAAGTGGCCCGCTTCCTGCTATAAGAAAACCGTTAATACCCGAGGTAGCTGTGTTGATACCCATCAAACCATAATATGGCACATCCAAATCATCATCGATTCCGGCTGCCACCTGTCTCTCACGGAAATCCTCCTGGTTCTGATGTCCCAGAACTTCTATTCTAAAGCCATTCCTTTCCAGGAATCTTGCTGTTTCTATAGCCGGTGCTCTGCTGATAAAGTATCCTGTAACTATTTCCATATTATCTCCATTTCCGGCATGTGGTATATGAATTACCCCATATCGGAACAAAAACCTTCATTGAAAGTTATTATGGGATAAATTTAATTCATTACCCGTGCCATTTATTAATTTTCTTTCAGACCGTACTTCTAATTTTACTCCAGTATATTTGTTAAATTTATTATCTCTTTTAGCAAAATAACCTATTCGGAAAATTCTTGAAAAAAATTAAATTATTTCAGACATTGTATTGTATAGTCCGTAAATATAGGTAACCAGTTACCTAATTTTCACAGGGAGGCTTTACTATGAACCGGAATGATCCTTTTTATACGCAAAAATATATTTTCGGAAATCTGTTTTATCTGTCAAATAAACTGCAGACTATTATGGATCAGAAACTCAAGGCCTTTGATATAACCACAAAGCAGTGGTTCCTGCTTGCCTCAATTGAAAAGCTTGGAGGCTTGCCAGCAACCATTGATGAGATTTCAGAAACCATGGGCTGTTCTCATCAAAATGTAAAAAAGCTGGCACTTAAACTTGAGCAGAAGGGTTTTGTACAAATAGTAAAGGATCAAAAGGATAAAAGAGTGAGCAGAATTTTAGTACTGGAAAAAGTAAACCTGCTAAGGCAAAATCTCAACGAGTCTGCCGGTCAATTATTCAACACTCTCTTCAGAGAACTGGACAAGGATCAGCTGATCAGCTTATTTGAGCAAATAAACCGGATCTCTGCTGCACTTGAAGGGATAACTCCCGATTTGTTTGCTGACAGAGAAGAATAAAGAAATATTTTACGGAGGTATTTTATGAAAAAGGTATTAATAGTATTTATGATTGTCATAGGTATAATAGTGTTATTGATTGGTATTTGTATAGGTGGCATGGCATTTATAGCCTCTTCCAATAATCGATATAAGGGAGATTATAAAGCAACTCTTCCAAGCAGCAGCGCCTCTGCCCCCAAGGCATTGGTGGTATATCAGCCATCAATGAAAAAGACGGCAGCAAATATTGCTGATCAAATTGCAAAAGGCCTGCAGGATTCAGGTTATGAAGTTACTGTCAGTTACCCGGGAAAACACCTGTCTCCAGATGTAAAAGACTATAAAGTTGTGGTATTTGGATCCCCTGTTATTATGGGAAAACCTTCAGCAGCTTTAACAGACTACATAAGTGGATTGCAAAATGCTGCTGACAAAAAAACAGCTGTTTTTTCGGTAGGTTCGTTGGATGAAGCTCCTGAATTGGATATAGTGGAAAAAAGTTTTAAAGCTGCAGCAATCAATAAAAAAACAAAGTTCAAAGGAACTGACAAAACCAGCCTGGATACCGCATATGAATTCGGGTTGGACCTGGGGAAAGAATAAGGTAAGTATATGAAAGTACTGGTATTTGTTAACAGCTTGACTCTCTCAAGGGTATTGCTGAGCATTATGTTCTATTTGACAACAGTTTTTTATCCGAAATGGATTGTTAATCAGATTCTGCTCTTTGCTGTAATATTTCTTACAGATTTTTTTGACGGAAAACTTGCCAGGCAGTATAAGGTGGAAACTAAGGCAGGTGCTGTTTTTGATGTAGTTGCCGATGTATTTTTTGTTATAATTTCCTTTACTGCCTTGATTCGGAATAACTTCCTCCCTTTTTGGATTTTACCGGTTGCAATCTTGAAATTTGCTGAGTTTTGGATAACTTCTTTAATTACAGTAAAAACACAAAGGGAATTCAAAAGAGTGTTTGTTTTTGACAAACTGGGAAAAGCGGCTGCTTTACTGCTATATTCATTATCCATAGTCAGCGTACTGGCATTTGTCATTTTTCCAAAGCCGACTGCCATCTCATTAATCATTGTATACTGCACTCTGGTAACATTAATGTCGGTTATCTCCTCAGCACATCGTATCAGCAGCTGTATTGGGCAATAAAATACTTTTATAAAAAGCTCTTCAAATCATATCTAAAACAAGATATAATTTCAGTTGTGTTCGTAAAATGATTTTATTAAAACCTGTTTTACAGCCTAAAAATTTATAACAGCTAAAAGAGGAACAAACGTCATGAAAACAACGCTCCAAAATAAAAACAAAACTTCTCCGGTTTTTATTCTGGCTATCCTCGTATTAACCGCAGTTGCAGCTCCGCTTAGCCAGAATAAGGTTTCTCCTATTGCTCCTGCGCTTATGCAGCAGTTCGGTATTGGAGAAGTACAGCTTGGAATGCTCATATCGGTTTTTTCTTTTACAGGAATCCTTCTCGCTCTCCCGGGAGGACTGTTAATACATAAATTCGGCCATTGGAAATGTGTGTTGGCCTCCATGCTGGCTTTACTGGCCGGTTCATTACTGGGAACATATTCGGGTTCCTTTGAGGTTTTACTGGTCAGCCGTGTTATCGAAGGCATTGGAATGGGCCTGGTAGCAATCGCAGGCCCTTCAATTGTTAGCGAAGCCGTGGATCAGAAAAGACGTGGACTTGCTATGGGAGTTTTTTCAGCATATATAGGTGTGGGCCAGGTGCTCACCTACAATCTGGCCCCTCAAATTCTGAAACAGAGCAGTTGGAAGGGCGTATGGTGGTTTTCCAATATATACACCATTGTTTTTACATTAGTATGGATTTTCCTGCTACTTCGGCTAAAGGTATTTTTTAATAAGGAAAGAACAGCAGAGAAGAAAGAAAATATAAATAATAAGTCTATTTTTTCAGTTTTCAAGAATAAAAGCTTATGGTATCTAACGCTGTCAATGTGCTTTTATGTTCTCAGCTATCCGACGCTTCAGGCGTTTTTGCCTTCTTATCTCTCTACCCAAAGAGGAATGGAAATGTCAGCAGCCTCCAGTCTGGTAAGCATTTGCTGCTTAGTGGGCACTGCTTCCTCTCTGCTGGCCGGCATTGTTTCAGATAAGCTGCGGTCTCGCCGGATGCTGGGCGGAATCGCCCTTATAGTGAGCGGTGGTTTATTTGCACTTATACCATTTGTCCCGACTTCATTATTTATATTAATAATATTCATTATCGGTGCTATTCCGCCTTTTCTTCCAGTATGTGTTTTCGCCGCATCTTCAGAGGTCATTGAAGATGTATCTCATAGCGGTATGGCCATGGGAATGATCAGTCTGGGACAGAACATCGGTTTTGTAATCGGCCCGGTAATATTTGGAGCTCTTACCCAGCAGTTCAGCTGGCACACAGCCATATTTATTACAGTACCTCTTTCCATAATCGGCGGCATAATTATGCTGGTGAACAGGAAGGTAAGATAAAGAAGCATACAAATCAATAAAAGCTCATGAATTTTCAA
>JAQSXC010000132.1 GCA_029266335.1 Eubacterium sp.
AATGTTAAGTACCACGATTTTTTTATTAAATTGAACTGGGGTAGATCATATGAAAATAGGAAAGATTATAAAAGGCTTAGCCACCAAAAAAAATACACTCAGGACTCAATTGCTTCTTGTATTAATCTCAGTCACATTAATACCCATTATTGCCATAAGTACCTCTACATACGTAACAACAATAGGAAAAATAACAGACTTATCGCTAAGTACTCTTCAGACAAATTCATATAATACTAAAAATAATATTGATGTCAAATTTAACAGCATTGACAGTGTTATTAAAGGGGTCTCCTCACAACCTGACTTTTTAGTTGCCCTTGAAATGGTAAACAACTCTAAGGCATTGGATACGGAAGTTTACAGCAATATCCAGATTTCCATGAAAAACGTAGTGGACAGTTCAGATAAATTAATAAATGCTATGTACCTCTGTGATAATAAAGGTAAAATAATCGCCGCAGGTGCTAAAAATTACAAGCTTTTCAAAGATAAGAATTTTTATGATATAAAACTGTTTGAAAATATGAAAACAGTTAAAAAAGATGAGGTAATAGTTGGACGGCCTGTATATTCCGAGGAACTTAAAAAGGAAATCATACCTGTTTCAAAATCTGTCAGAAGCCTGGCAGGCTTTGCAGGCAGCATAACGGCACTGGTCGATTACGAAAACTTTTTTAGTTTGATTTCCAATGATAATATAAAAAATGAAATTATGATTCTTGACCAGGAACAAAATATAGTATTCCATAAAAACAAAGATAAATTAAATTCGAAAATAACTGATGAAAGTTTAAATAAATATTTAAAAGAAGGCTCAGTAGAAGAACATATTACATACAATGACGAAAATATACAAAAAGTAATGTATATGAGTAAATCCTCCATATCAGGCTGGACAGTGTGTTCACAGACCCCATATTCGGTTGTTATGTCATCTGTTAGACAATATATTTTAGTCATTCTGGTGGTAATACTGATATCACTTGCAATTACACTGCTTGTATCCGTATTATATTCAAAAAGTATTTCAAAGCCCGTGGTGGAGCTTACCGAGCAAATGAAAAAGGTAGAAGAAGGGCATCTGGAGCTTGAACTCAGTCGAAGCAGAAGTAATATTCATGAAATTAACAGTCTTAGAAGAAACTTTGATAAAATGGTATTGAATCTGAAAGATTTAATTTCAAATATCAGCTCTGCAGCAAAAGATATAGATAGTACGTCCGGTATCATGTACCAGGCGGCCTGTTGTTCAATTGAACAATCAGAAAATACACGCATATCGGTAAATAATATAAATGAAAATATCAATAAACAGGCCGAAGACACCGGATATGCCGCCAAAGGGATAGAAAGCCTTGCCTCGCAGATTGCGACATCAAAAGAACTGTCACAAAATGTGTACGGGTACCTTGGCTTGCTGAATAAATCTGCTGAAGAAGGAAAGACTCAAATAGACAAGCTTGAAAACATATCGGGTGAGAACCTTAAAAATACCAATCTCATGAGAAATGTAGTAACACAATTACAGCTGCAGATGAAGCAAATCAACACCATAACCACCACAATTCAAAATATTGCAAAACAAACGCATCTGCTTTCTCTTAACGCAACAATAGAGGCCTCCAGAGCAGGTGAGGCCGGTAAGGGCTTCTCAGTAGTAGCTCAGGAAATCAAAGGACTGTCTGAGCAGACAAATATTCAGGCAGGTTCCATAAGAAATATGCTGGATAATATCGTGAAAAATACTTTACTCTTAACTGATTCCTTTAAAGAGGTCAGCGACGGAACTGATTCCCAGAATAAATCCGTAAATCAGACAAAGTTAAGTTTTTCGGAAATTACTAATTGCATTGAAAACATAAACAGCCAGTTGTACAACATAACAGATTACCTTCAGGAAATGGACTCTCAAAAGGATAATCTTGTGCAGCTGATAAACCATATTAATGATACTGCAGCTGAAATTGCGGAAAGCTCAAATCAGGTGCAAAACTATACTGATGAACAGCTGATATCGGTTAACAAAGTACATGAGGAATCAAATATCTTTAATGATATGGCAAAGAATTTGAACAAATCAGTTGAGATATTTACAATCTGATTAACTGATGTTTTAACCTCCAATCTCTCAAAAAGAGTGGAGGTTTTTTTATTTTTTTAAAAAATCTAAAATAAACTTTGTTGTTTTTTGAAAATAATCATTGTTTTTTTGTATTTATTTCTATACAAGAAAAGTATAATATTTACATATAACAACAATTATTCTAATAATTGCTAAATGATTTATATATGCTCTGACTATTTTCCGGACAAGAATTTTTAATAAGGAGGTGAAATTCTCTTTATCCTTTCGCTTAAAAAATAAATTCTTTAGGAGGTTTAGTTATGTGTAAAAAGTTTTTTAGCCTGATTATTGTTACAGCTCTACTTATTCTTTCAATAGGTAGTACACAGATTTTCTTCCCATCAGAAGCCAACGCCGTTTCCAGTGAAGCATATACCTGGAACAATGTTCAGATGTACGGCGGTGGTTACGTTCCCGGAGTTATCTTCAACACCGCAGAAAAAAACCTTATTTATGCCCGTACCGATATAGGCGGTGCATATCGCTGGAATGAGTCAACACAAAGCTGGAAATGTATTACAGACTCTGTCGGTTGGGTGGATTGGAATAAAAACGGTGTTGATGCACTGGCTACCGACCCGGTTGAACCAAACCGGGTATACATGGCCACCGGCACCTACACAAATGATTGGGATACAACAGGTCAGATAATGCGTTCTACAGACAGAGGCGAGACCTGGAAGACAACAGCTCTTCCTTTCAAGGTCGGCGGAAATATGCCGGGACGCGGTATGGGTGAACGACTGGTAATAGACCCCAACAAAAACAGTATTCTTTTCTTTGGAGCAAGAAGCGGAAATGGCTTATGGAAGAGTACCGACTATGGAACAACCTGGTCCAAGGTAACAAGTTTCACCAATGTTGGAACTTACATACCCAATCCCGGACAGGTATATGGCAGCGACCCTGTAGGCATCTCGTGGATAACCTTTGATCCGAGAAGCGGAAGCTCAGGCAGTGCCACTCAGACCATATATGCGGGAATAGCTGACCTGAACAACAGCGTATTCCGCAGTACTGACGGAGGAAGCACATGGACTGCAGTTTCAGGACAGCCCACTGGATATATACCGCATCACGGTGTACTCTCCTCAACAGGAATGTTATACATTTCATACAGTAACGGAGCCGGTCCGTATGATGGAAGTAAGGGAGATGTCTGGAAATTCAATACTTCTACAGGAGTTTGGACAAGTATCTCACCTGTTCCATCCTCTTCTTCGGATAATTATTACGGTTATGGCGGACTGGCAGTGGACGCACAGAATCCGGATACAATAATGATAGCAACCCTTAATTGCTGGTGGCCGGAAGGGATTCTTTTCAGAAGCACCGATGGCGGAGCCACCTGGACCCGGTCCTGGGATTGGGTATCCTATCCCACACGATCACTGCGTTATACACTTGATATTTCAAATACTCCATGGTTGAATTTCGGTGTAAATGGTGTTGCCACATCTGAAAACCCATCTCCTAAGATAGGCTGGATGATGGATGATCTTGAAATTGACCCGTTTAATTCCAACCGTATGATGTACGGTACAGGTGCAACCATATACGGTACCAATAACCTGAATGGCTGGGACAGCCGTACAGTTACAATATCTCCAATGGCAAAAGGCATTGAAGAAACGGCAGTATGTGCTTTAATCAGCCCAACCGCCGGGACAGCACATCTTATCAGCGGCCTTGGAGATATCAGCGGTTTCTACCATGAAAGTCTTACAGCAGTACAATCCTATGGTTTTACCCAGCCTACTTTTGTTTCCACAACAGGTATCGATTATGCTGAAAGCAATCCTAATTACATGGTTCGAGTAGGCAGCGTAGACAGATCTTATACAACAAATAAGGCTTGCGGTTTCAGCTACAGCGGTGGGACAAACTGGTTCTCAACAAATACCGAACCTCCTGCGGTAAGGGAAGAGGGAGATGATCCCAGTACTCCGGTAGGTCCTTCAGGAGGACAGGTAGCTGTTTCAGCCGATGGTACAACAGTCGTATGGAGTCCTAACAAAACAACAGCTGTTTACTATACTACCGATAACGGCAATTCATGGACTGCCTGCTCAGGTCTCCCTGCAAAGGCAGAAATCTGTTCCGACCGTGTAAATGCAAATAAATTTTATGGTTTTAAGGACGGTAAATTCTATATTAGTACAGATAAGGGCAGAACCTTCACTGCCACAGCAGCAGCCGGACTTCCTGTAAATGTTGCAGCAGTAGTGCATGGACAGGCTGAGAAACCTGTTTGTATATTCAAGGCCATGCCGGGAGCAGAAGGAGACATTTGGTTCGCAGGAGGCAGTACAGCGGAAGGAACCTACGGCTTATGGCATTCCACAGATTCCGGTGCAAGCTTTACAAAATTGTCCAACGTACAGGAAGCTGATACAATCGGCTTTGGTAAGGCTGCCGAGGGTCAGAACTACATGGCTTTATACACCACTGCAAAGATAGATGGGGTTAGGGGTATATTCCGTTCCGATAACGGGGGAGCATCATGGGTGAGAATAAATGATGACCAGCATCAGTACGCAAAAATAAATATGTGTATTACGGGTGATCCAAGGATATACGGTCGTGTCTATGTAGGTACAAATGGACGCGGTATTGTTTACGGGGATTCTCAAGCCACACCTGTAAATAATTCCTCAATTACACCTACAACAGCCACCTTCGACAAAAAAACAGCCAATCAGGCTGATATTTCAGTAAGTATGACGCTTAACGGAAATACTCTGAGTGCAGTTAAAAATGGAGCTGCAACTTTAGTATCGGGAACTGACTATACTGTATCAGGTACAACCTTAACTGTTAAAAAGGCATACCTTGCAGCCCAGGCTGTGGGAACAACAAACCTGACCTTTGATTTCAGCGGAGGCGTTGATCCTGTATTAGCTGTTAATGTGATTGATACCACTTCAGTCAATAATTCAGCTATAACTCCGACAACAGCAACCTTTGACAAGAAAACAGCCAATCAGGCGGATATTGCGATAAGTGTAACGCTTAACGGAAATACCCTTAATACTGTAAGAAATGGTTCTGCTGCTCTTGTTTCGGGTACAGACTATTCAGTAACAGGGACAACGGTAACAATAAAGAAAGCTTATCTGGCTTTGCAGGCTTTGGGAACAACAAACCTGACCTTTGACTTCAGCGCCGGTACCGATCCGGTTTTGGCTATTTCAATTTTAGATTCCAGTCAGCAGGCCGGAGCCTTGAAAGTACAGATGTTCAATGGTACAACTGCCGCAACCTCCAATACCCTCAATCCGAAGTTAAAGCTTATAAACACCGGAACAACACCTGTTACACTGTCAAATGTAAAGATAAGGTATTACTATACAATTGATGGCGAAAAGGCTCAAAGCTTCTGGTGTGACTGGTCCACCGCCGGAAGTGCAAACGTAACCGGTTCCTTTACAAAAATGCCAACAGCCAAAACCGGTGCGGATTATTATCTGGAAATCGGATTTACAACCGGTGCCGGAATAATTGCAGCCGGTGATAGCATAGAAATTCAGACCAGAGTTTCAAAGAATGACTGGTCCAACTATACACAGACCGGTGATTACTCCTTCATGTCAAGCGGTACAAGCTATTCAGACTGGACAAATGTGACCGAATATGTTTCAGGAGCACTTGTATGGGGAGTGGAGCCATAAGTTATAAATTTCTATGCGGAGAAGCATAATATAAACGCCTCGTTCCTTTATATGAAACGGGGCGTTTTAATATCAATATATTCACTTTTCGAAAAGTTTATCCAAATCAAGAATAAGTACTATCTTCCCGTCTTTTTCAACAACTCCGCTGAAGAATTTACCTGAGAGACCTGAAATAAGATCAGGTGCCGGCTTTATATCAGAATCCTCTGCACTGAATATTTCAAATACTTCATCTACCAGCAAGCCTACCATGGACGCATGATTCAGTATTATAATACGTGTATTTTCATCAAACTCAATTGGCTGGTATCCAAATTTCTTTCTCAGATTGAATACGGTATGAACCTTACCCCTAAGGTTAATCAGTCCTTCAATATATACAGGTGTATCAGGTACTTTATAAATATCACTAATTTTTTCAATAATATTTACATGGTTGATACTAATGGCAAATACCTCATTATTTACCTTAAATAAAACCAATTGTGTTGACATCAGCAAGACCCCCCTAGTCAAAAATCTCATAGGCAGGATTAAGTATTACTTAATCATACCTTTTTAAATACATTATAACAGTATAAGAAAAAAACGGCAATTATTTTTGTTGATTTTTGTAGCATTATAAGATATAAGGTTAACTTCTGTAACTTCCGTTTATTTTTACATAGTCATAGGAAAAGTCACAGGTCCACATTCTATCTGAAACCTTACCTTTTTTCAGATTAATTTTAATTGTCAGTTCTTTCTGCTTCAATACCTGTTTTGCTGCAGCCTCATCAAAATCCACGGCTGTACCGTTTCTGCAAACCAGTATATTTCCGATATGAATGTCGGTAAGATTGGGATCAAAGAGAGCTCCGGAATATCCTGTAGCAGTTATAATCCTGCCCCAGTTGGCATCTTCACCAAAGATTGCTGTCTTTACAAGAGGAGATTTGGCAACAGCACTTACTACCTTGTAGGCATCCTCCTCATCAGCGGCTCCGTCGACAATAATCTCAACCAGCTTTGTTGCACCTTCTCCATCCTTGGCCATAAGTCTTGCAAGATAGGTACAGACAAACAAAAGAGCATCTACAAATTTTGAATATTCGTAATCGTCCCTGACTATAGCATCATTATCTGCAAATCCATTAGCCAGAACAAATACTGAATCACATACACTGGTATCGCCATCTACTGAAACTCTGTTGAAGGTAGATTTAATACAGGTTTTCAAAGCCTTGTCCAACAGACTCCTTGATATGTTGGCATCCGTGGTAATTATTCCGATCATGGTTGCCATATTCGGGTGAATCATACCCGAGCCTTTAGCCATTCCGCCAATTCTAATAGTTTCTCCCTGGATTTCTATTTCTACAGCAATTTCCTTTTTTAACAAATCGGTAGTCATAATGGCTTCTTCAGCATCAGAATTTCCATCCCTGCTCAGGGCATTTACTGCCAGTCTGATTCCGGATCTGACTGAAGGCATATTCAATCTGGAGCCTATTACTCCTGTTGAGTTCACAAGAATATCTTCAGGCTCACATTTCAGAAGTTCGGCAGCAAGAGAGGTCATTTCTTTCGCATCCTTGAAGCCCTGTTCCCCAACACATGCATTTGCATTACCGCTGTTAATTACAATGGCTTTTGCGATTCCATTCTTAATGTGCTCCATAGATACCTGCAGTGAATGTCCCTTGACAACATTGGTGGTAAATACACCCGATGCAATTGCATTATCCTCAGAACAGACAATGGCGAGATCTTTATTATTATTCTTTTTTATACCACATGCTACGCCTGCAGCGGTAAACCCTTTTGGAGCTGTAACTCCACCCTCAATAACATTCATATTTATCTCCATTTCCGGCTGGGGCAAATGAACTACTCAATTCCGGAACCAAAACTCAAAAAAGTTTTTATAGGATAAATTGTAATTCACTGTCCGTGCCATATAATTTTTGAACAACAACGTAATAAGCAGTAATGATTTTACTTAAAAAATCAACAAAAGACTTTACCGAACTAACTTCAAAAAGCTTTTATTTGTAAGTAATTATACATAAATATGACAAATGAATCAATTAAAATTAGCATGTTCATATTGTCAGTCATATATTCAGTCAAAAAAAATAAATAAATCTATATTTACGGTTTTTTGATTTTTACCTATAAAGTTAGATTGACATAATTTTGAAAACTATGTTAAGATTGTAGTTAGCGTTCGCTAACTACAATAACAAAAGGAGTAATGAACTTTGAAGCTTACAAATCTAAAAAAGCAATTAAGAAGGTTTGCCGGACTTGTAATGGCAGTTGCAGTTGCCAGTTCGGCTGTTGCACCAGTTTATGCCGATGAGGTTGAAACAGGGACGGCAAGTATTATAGTTTTACAGGAAAACAATGATGGGCTGCAGAACAGCACGATACCTGAAGAAGAGCATATAGTAAAAGACGAGAATACTGATAGTACCAAAAATGCAGAAAATGCACAGGGTGAAGAGTCCAATAGTATTATCATCCTGGAGGACGGAGAGCAGAAGCCACAGCCGGATTTAACCACTGAGCAGAATGAAGAGACTATCAACAGTAAACTGGATACAACTGATTCAAACCCAATACAAATGCGCAGTATTGGTCTTTCAGGTGATTATAACGATGGTACGTATGAAGGAACTGGCAGCGGCTTCAAAAGCGAAGTGGCAGTAGAAGTTACAATAGCCAATAATTCCATTACACAAATAAAAGTAATTTCACAGGACGAAACTCCATCCAAGTGGCTACAGGCTTTATCACTTGTAAATAGTATCATAAATGCCAATTCCACGGATGTAGACAGCGTCAGTGGGGCAACAAAAAGCAGTGAAGGCATCAAGGCGGCTGTCAACGATGCTCTGTTAAAGGCATTAAAAACCGATACACAGGTTTTTGCAGGTGGGAACGGAAGTCAGAGCAATCCGTATATTATAGAGAATGTGGAACAGCTTAAGAGATTTGCCGGCAAGGTAAACAGCGGCAATGACTATAATGGCAAATATATAACACTTTCTGCCGATGTAACCCTGGGCGGTCAGGAATGGACACCAATTGGAACTGCCGAGAATACTGGCTTTTCAGGAAACTTCAGTGGTGCAGGAAACAGCGTGGAAGGCCTTACAATTAGCAGTGGCGCTACCCAGTACGCAGGTCTTTTTGGATATTTAGGAACCGGTGCCGGGATTTCAGATCTTGAGCTTACAAATGTAGCCATTTCAACCACTACCGGTGCAGCTATATATGCTGGCTCCATTGCAGGCCGAACAGCAAATGATGTTGTAATCAACAATTGCAGGATAGACGGAACGGTTTCGGCTTTTGCAGGTGGAAGTGCTAAAATGAGCTGGGCCGGTGGAGTTATCGGCTCCTTGGGAATGGGAGGAGTTGTTGCCAACTGCTATGCCAATGTTTCTGTCACGGCTGAAGCTGCAAGTGCTGCGGCATATGCGGGAGGAGTTGTTGGTGCGTCCGGTAACAAATGTGTGCTTCTTAATGCGGCATCTTTGGGAAATGTATCCGCACGGGCAGAAGGCACATCGCTTGGTGTTGCCGGCGGAATAGTGGGGTCCCACGGGGGCACGGCCTATAATGCATACAGTTTGGGGGCAGTCACCTCTGAAAGTGCGGACACAACCAAGTCTTTAGCCGGCGGAATAAGCGGAATGGTCACACCTAAT
The DNA here is from genome assembly GCA_029266335.1 of Eubacterium sp. Classification (GTDB taxonomy): domain Bacteria; phylum Bacillota; class Clostridia; order Acetivibrionales; family DSM-1351; genus Ruminiclostridium. The sequence continues at coordinate 9,501 of JAQSXC010000132.1, forward strand.
ACGGCAATAATAAATGCCTATTATAATAATATAAATTCCAATGGATTTATGACGGTAAACAGCTCTGTTACCGGTTATATTACCAATAATGTCAAGGCAGTCAGTCAGGGAGACCTGAGTTCTTCAGGCTTTGTGGAAAAGTTGAATAATGGATTGAAAAATGCATCAGTTGCAAGTGCGGCAGCAATTATTGCAGCAGCCAACAAACCCAATATGGGGGATTTACAAAACGCAGCAAGCTCGGTGAAAAGCCTTTATGCATGGGAGTCCGGCAGTAGCAGCATTAAGCTTTCAAATCGGGCCTTTGTTGATGACACCATCAATACAGACATATTTGAACGCGGAAACGGAACAGAAGAGAATCCTTACATAATTAAAACAGAGGAACAACTTAGAGCGTTTGCAAAATCTCTCTCGAAGGATATAACCTATGCAGGACTGTATATAGCATTGGATGGGGACATAGATGTCTCAAGTGAACAATGGATATCTATAGGTCTTGGCCATTTTGACTTTAAGGGAATATTCGACGGAAGAGGCCATGCTGTAAAAGGAATGTTCATAGGGGCCAAGGGCAGCCCTTATCAGGAAGCAAATACTGACAGTAAAGATGAAAGTAAATTGACAACTTTTTACGGATTCTTTGGCGTAATAGGTGAAAATGGTGTTGTAAAAAATCTGAGTATTGAAAATGCCCTGATTTCTGTAAAAAATTATATAAGCTCTTATTCGGGACTGCTTGCGGGATTTGTAGACAAGGGCTATATTGACAGCTGCAGCGCATCGGGCTATGTGTACGGTGATACTACGCATCAAAAGGCCAATACCTGGGCAGGAGGACTCATAGGACAGACAGTAAGAGGCGGTGTAATAAACTCCTGGACAAAGGCTGAGGTTTATTGTGTAGCTATAGGCGGTCTTGCTGAGGCAGGGGCTTTTATCGGAATGACAAACAGAAGTGTAGTTGCAAACTGCCTTGCCCTTGGTGATGCAGGCGGAAAGGCAAGCAGAGAAAACGGAAATGAAGGAATGCCGGCCGTATCCTCATTTATAGGTGTCAATGGAGGGAAGATGGCAAACTGCTATTCCGTTGGTAATATGAAGGCTGATTCCTTTTCACAGTATGTAGGCTCGATTGCGGGTTGGTCTACGGGAATTGCCAGACAGTTTGTGTCCTATTATAATTCGGATGCTGTACAGAACAGCAACGGTACAATCAGTAATCCTGTCATAGCTGTAGGATTTATGGTTAGTGCAGGTGTAAATGATGAGGGTGAGGCCTATGACGGTACGTACCATGTGGGCATAAAGGCAAAAAGCTCAGCAGAGCTTAATAGCCAGGTCTTTGCAGATTTATTGAATTCCAACCATAATGCTTTTCCTCTGGATATTGTAAATGGCGAAAGCTCAAACATAGGAGAACAGAATGCCATGGGTTTACCCGGTTTTATGAAGCTCAGGGCATGGAAGCTTGTTGACGGCATTGTGCTGCCTGTGGGTGAGCAGGTTGGAATAACATATAAGGATATGACTCCGGAATTCGAGCCGGAAAAGCTGAATATTGCTAATGGGACCTACTATGGAAGAGCTTTGGGGCCAAGCGGTAAATACATCTATGTAGAAATGACTGTAAAAGACGGCCGCATGACAGGAATACGCGTCACCGAGCACGGCGAGGGAGAAGCACTGGAAAATGTTGCTGCAGGAGTTATTGAGGCAGTAATCTCAAGCCAGAGCTACGCAAAGACAAGTGATGACAATGAAGTTGTCAAGGCATTAAAAAGTGCAATAGCGACGGCGGCACAGAAGGCTGAAAATCGTGATTTGACAGGCTACGGACAAGTAGCCCCCTCCATATTTGCAGGCGGAACTGGAACAAAGACCAATCCTTATGTGATTAACACGGCAAATCAGCTTAAGGCATTTGCGGAATCTGTGAATGCTGACGAGCATTATGAAGGCAAATTCATTAAGCTTGGAAGTGATATTTCCCTGGCAGGAATGAACTGGCTGCCTGTTGGAGGCTCAGGTGCCTATGGCTTCAGAGGAACCTTTGACGGAAATAATAAGGTCATAAGCAATATGACCATAGGCTCTAATTCTTATCCTGAGGAATATTGCAAGTCAGTGGGTTTCTTTGCAAATCTTGAAGCGGCAAAAATTAAGAATTTAGGAATAGAGAATGCTGCTGTCTATCATAAGTATATGGGAGATTCCATAGCGTATACAGGACTTTTGGCAGGTTATGTAGTTGAAAATGCAGGAGACGAAGGCTACATTGATTTTTGCTATGCAAAAGGTATTATAAACAGTTTCTCGGCAAAGCAAAATGACAGCGGAGGGCTTGTTGGAGCTGTCAACCGCGGAACAATAGCAAACTGTTATACCGATGTTACAATAATTGCGCGGAGCAGGGACGGTTATTGCTATGCAGGAGGTCTTGCAGGCTTACCCAACAGAGCGGTTATTATCAATAACTACGCTTTTGGAAGCATAAACGGAACTGGAAACGGTGCAAGAATAGAGATTGGCGGAATAGCAGGATTGAATGCTGCAGTATCCGTAAATAATTATGCAAATGTAAGTCTTACATCAGAAAATACAACGGTTGATATCGGAGGCTTTTCAGGCAGGGTATCGGG
>JAQSXC010000133.1 GCA_029266335.1 Eubacterium sp.
ATTTTAAGTAAATATGGCTGCAGGATTACATTAATCTGAATTCTGCTCCAATGGTCTTAATAAGGGGAATAATACACAATCCTTTATATTTTCACAGTTGGTCAAAACCTGCACCAACCGCTCAATACCCATACCCCAACCCGATATGGGAGGCATACCGTATTCCATGGCTGTTATATAGTCATCATCCTTTACCATGGCTTCTTCATCGCCCTTTGCATTATATAAGGCTTGTTGCTCAAGTCTCTTACGCTGTTCGATGGAATCCACCAGTTCAGAATAACCATTGATAATCTCTGCTCCATTTATGACCAGCTGAAATCTATCGGTAATATGCGGATTGGCATCATTTGCCCTGGCTAATGGCGAAAGCTCAATGGGGTGTTCTACCAGGAAAGTCGGGTTAACAATTTTGGGCCTGCTGATCTTTTTATACAGCTGATCTATAAGATTGCCAATGCTTAAAGCCTGCAAATTATCGTGTTCAAGCCTGATTCCTTTTTCATCTATAGCTGACAGCAGTATCTTACTGTTGCTATAATTATCAATATCCAAGCCAATATCCTGCAGGATCAATTCTCTGAAGGATACAACTTTCCAATCAGCTGAGAAATCTATTTCGGTACCGGCTATAATCAGTTTTGTTGTCCCGAATACTTTGATTAATACATCCAGAAGCATATTTCTTGTATATACCATATTGTCTTTATAATTACAGTACGCAGCATAACATTCTACCATTGTGAAATCCTGTAAATGGGTTGGGCTGATGCCCTCATTCCTAAAACATCTCGCAAACTCAAATACTTTGGTAAAGCCTCCTACAACAAGCCTTTTAAGATATGTTTCCGGAGCGATTCTCATATATACATCAATATCCAGAGCTTCATGATGTGACATAAAAGGCTTTGCCAACGCTCCCGATGGTTTGGTCTGTAATACCGGAGTTTCCACTTCCATAAAGCCGGTATTTTCCAGATATCTTCTGATGTTCCTTTCAATATCCGACTTGATTAAAAACTGCTGTCTTGCCTCAGAGGACATTATCAGATCAAGATATCTTTGACGGTAACGGCTCTCAACATCTGAAAGACCATGCCATTTCTCGGGTAATACTTTAAGGCATTTTCCAAGGAAGGTGTATTCTTCAACTCTGACAGTTTTTTCACCGGTTTTTGTTGTAAATATGCTTCCTTCCACGCCTATAAAATCACCAATATCAAAATGAGAATTAAAGAAATCGTACTTTTCTTTACCTACAGAGTCCTCCTTCAGCGCCAGCTGGAGTTTTCCTTTTATATCACCAATTGTAAGAAATGATATCCTGCCCATTTTACGTATTGATAATATTCTGCCAGCAACTCTGATGTTAGTGATTCCATCGTCAAGAAATTTAACCAGGTGTAATTCCTGGTTGGCAGAATACCTGTCCAGATGAGGGCTGACCACCCGGCTCAGGTTTTCAAGCGTATCTCTTCTGATTAATTCTTGTTCTGAATACATAAAATACCTCCTTAACATGATAAAAAGAGCCACATAGGTATGTTTGCACCCACATGGCTCTTACATTTCACAACCATCACAGGCACAAACACAATAAGCGTTTGTCCTGTGAAAATAATCATCAGATCAAACGCTGCCTGTAACGTTTATATTGTAAATTCGCTACATTACGCATAACCAACCGGCTCCTTGCAATAATTTTCATTATGATAACATATTAGTTTTTAATAGTCAACATGCATTAAATAATGCAATTACCTAGATATAGATAATCCAATTACATAAGTAAAAAAACTGCATACTCTTATGGAATATGCAGTACCAATCAAGTTTTATTTAAACTATACCGTCTTGTTTAATGAAGATTTCTCTCTCCATATGGTAGAAGTTGAAAACGGACGCAAGCCAATACTGTTTTCCCCAGTCCCATCCTTCTATAATCAGGATCTGTCGCTACCGGTTCTATTACTGCAAATCCGGCTTCCTTGTCGTACCACATTCCACAATAGGAAACAAAATTTCCAGAAGGTGAAACAACAGCTACCTTTAAACTTAGGTCTGCATTAGGTCTCATCATTTCTTCATTTGCTGCCTGCCTTTTTGAGAATATGAATTCCCCTTCACCATTCAATTCATGGTTAAAGCCTTTCCACAAAACACGTCCATATTGATACAGATCATAAGTATCTTTCATGGTAGTAATATAAAATCCTTCCGGTAAATTATATTCTTTTGACGTTTTATCCAAATAAAAAATTGCATCATTTTCTTTATGCTCTGTTCCGAAAAAGCCCAAATCTGCAGCAATGTCCTGAAACTTTGAATCGGTATCCGAAATTACTATACCAAACTCATCATCCTTGTTAAGGTTATTTTTCGAATATAGCAGCATCTCTTTTTTTAGGAAAGAGTATTCAGGTAAAGCCAGGCAAAAAGCGTTTCCCAGGTGACAGTCAAAGACTGCCGTTCCTACAATCCGGTCAGCATCCTCCCATATACCCATTCTACCTACAGCAGACCTGTCCAGCCATCCATGTGTTGCCATCCAGTCCCATCTGGCATATGTAAATTCGGAATATCCCAGTTTAACAAGAAATTCCCTGACTTTATGGTAGTCTTCTGTAATACCTGCCTGGTTTGTATAGTTTCTGAACTGTATTGACATAAGCTTTCCCCCCTTTAATGCAATTATATTATCAAACAAAAACAATTTATATCCCGACTTTACTTCTAATCATTTTATACCTGAAAAAGAGGGCTGAACAATATCAGACCCTCTTTTCCTTATTTCCTATATAAAATTTTACGTACCGTATCATATGCTAATCCATATTCATGGGATATTTGCTCCAGGCTATAACCTTTTTGGTATTTCTGTTTGATCTGAATATTTCTGTTTTCGAAATACCGTTTGGTGCCGTTTTTTTCTCCCCATCGCAGGTGTTCATCCACACTTGGAATATACAATGTTTTCCCGCTGATATGTTTTTGAATTTCAGTCAGCAAATGCTTTGGTAATACCTCTGCCGCATTTAAATATTTCATAAAACCACCCCTTGTTTAATTGTTTATAAACAAAGTGCAGAGTTCAGCAGATAGTAATTTCTATTACTCCCATGCAGAAATAGTATTACTATGCTTTACTCTGCATGGGCTAAAGCTTGGTCAAGACTGTTGCGCAGGAGAATTCTTCTTAACATTGACCTTCACCTCCATCGGATTATATAACAGCTACAATATTTATCAATATTATATTTTTTTGTTTTACAATTTAAAAGCTAAAAGTTGAATTGATGATCAGCATTAATCTCCAATCTCAATAAGATTCCCCTCAGGATCTGCAATGAAAAAGTTTCTCATCCCCCACGGCTGGGTTGACAGCTCTGTTATGATCCTGACATTGAGATTTCTCAATCTTTCATACTCTTTATCCACCTCAGGCGTAGTAAAGCTCAGGTACATTTCCATGGTAAGATTTATTCCGTCGGGTGGATAATATGTCTGTCCAATAGCTTTGGCAAAATCTTTCCTATCATACATAAACAATCCGTCATTGCCTTTTTTAAAACTTGCAAATAATCCACCGTCCCAATCTGTTTCAAAGTTCAGTATATCCCGATAAAACGAAACCATCTTTTCCATGTCTTCAACAAACAGGCCAACACCATTCACACTTACTACCCCCTTCGGCTAATAACTCAACAATATTTTTTATATGTTTTCAGTGACTTACTAAACACTTTTTTTATGCGGTCCAAATCCAAACCGTTGCAAATCCAACAAGTGCGGCTATAAATAGCTTCCAGGGCTTCTTCGTGTTTCATGTGTGGATTCAGGGACCTTTGGTATCTTTATCCGGAGGAAAAAGGAAACCCAGTTCTATGACTTTTTCTACAAAGTCATTATATTTAAAATACCCTACTATTTTATAATTTCTTTCCATAAAATACAATATTAATCACATTCCAAACTGTCATACCCTGCTATTTATTCAAGAAATCAATAGCCAAAAATTCTGTAAATAATGTATTAATATATAACAATTATGTAATACAAAAATAATATTTTTTTACATGTCTTATGATATAATTTTTATAAAGATTTTTCTTAATCAGGAATTTTTAGTACAAAAGGAGTGAGGCTGGCCGCATCGCTCTTTTTGTATGTCAGCAGGTTTCCTTTTAATCCTCTATCGCTGACATGACAAGGTTTGCAAGGCGTCCATTAGTATTTACAAACTCAGGATTTTCATAGTAAACTGTTTCTGCAGCAAACCACACCATTGTCAAATCATGTTCCGGATGAATATTCTCTAATATTTGTAAAATAGATTTAATTACATAATTTCAGCTATTATATATACTTAAAAAAATAGGATAACTTACCTCATACATGCTAACTGATCAAAACAATAAAAAAGCTGCCACCAATAGAATTATCAGTCTATTTTGTGGCAGCTCTCTTATGCTTGTTTAGGGTGTAAAATTAAGTTTTCTTTACCTCCTGCTTTCCGGTAATTTTACTCTTTTCATCGGCATTAAAGGTTTTTTTAATCTCTTCGGTTGTAAAATAAACATTACCGTTTACAGTCGCATCAATTAGCTTAAAGTTCTTAACATCTACATAAAGGTCACCCTTGAAGGTTCCATGCTGTATACTGGCTTCCGGACTTTTGATTGTAAGCTTTGGAGCCGTCAAAGTGTACCTTGCCGTAATGTTACGATCCTTGTCCTGTGAATACAAGGCAATCTTTCTTTGAATTATATCCTTACCTGCTTCATCTTTCTTTCCATTCTTGAACTCACCTGCAAGTGTGATTTCCTTATCAATGGTAAGATCCTTGGTAATAGCAATAATCCAGGTACCCTTATCGGTTATTGCTTTTTGGAAAGCCGCAGCATTATCAACAATAGAAGCTGAGGTTACGGCATCAGTGGTAGATGTAGCTGCTGATGTTGTACCGGCTGTTGTTGTACCAGCTGTTGTTGTAACAGCGGCTGTTGTCGGCGTTGTTGTTAACGGTGCCGTTGTATTTCCTGCCTGAGGAGTCTTTGCACAACCTGAAAATAACGAGATTGTAAGTACTAATGCCATTGCCATCAATAGATTTTTATTTTTCATCCTAAAAACCTCCTAAATATTATGGATTTTTCCAATGTTTAGTGTATCCAGAATTTAGGGATTTATTAGGGAATATGATAAATTATATAAAATTTTTTTAGCTATTGTTTTTGTTCAGATAAATATATATATATTATTTAGGATGAATAATTTTTAAACTCAAAGGAGTACAAGGTTATATAAATGTATACTGGAAAAGTTGATCTTACTTCACTTGGTAGTCTTTTTCCACTGAAAAGGTGCGATTCCCTTATATTTTTTAAACACTCTGCTAAAATAGTTAGAATCACAAAATCCACAGGTTAAAGCTATCTCTGTAATATTAAGACTATCATCGTTTAACAACAAAATTGCTTTGTTCACACGAAGGTTGTTTATGTAATCAATTGTCGATTTTCCGGTTACCTTTTTAAAAAGCTTACAAAAGTGATAATTTGATACGTTTGCTATTGCTGCCAAATCATTTATACTAATCATCTGAGTAAAATTATTATCAATATATTCCAATACCTGTTTCATTCTTGTGAAATCTCTTGCTCTTATCTCAAACTCTTTTTGACTTAAATAGCATTTTACATATTTTCTTAATAACACTACAATGAGCTGATATAAATATGATTTTATTGCAAGTTCAAACCCCATTTCCTTAGAAAAGTATTCCTCTGTTATTTTTTCAATACAGTTACAAATCTGCTTATCATTTTGTATAAGGTTCTGAAAAGTAATGAGATTGTTTGACAAAGGTGCGATGAATTTGGTCTGGCAACTATCAACCTGACTACTGAACAGAAATGAAAAATCAACTCTTATGATATAACAGGATAATGTATCCGACAAACTCTCTGCATAGTGAAGTTCATTACTGTTTACAACTACAAAATCTTTAGCGTGTACTTTAAACCTTTGGGAATTACATATCATGACTGCATCACCCTCAGTAAAATAGTAAAACTGAATATGCTCATGCCAGTGGCTTTCTTTCATATTTCCCTGTCCTTTAAAATCTCTTTTGATTACATGAACATAGAAGTTTTGATCAGGCATCTTTTGGTAATAGTACTTTGAATAATCTTTTTCCATAACATCCACCTTAACAATATAATGCTAAAAATTAGCAAAATTCTTCATGAAGCATTTTCCACATATTGTTATTATATTCGTATGCGCAAGCACTGTAAATAATATTAATAAGATATTTGGAGGATTTATTACTTGTGAATGAAATCAGTGAAATATCAGCAGCTAAAGGCACAAATAAGAAATGGGCATTGTTGTTTGTAGTTGTGCTAATGTCATTTATGTCCTGCTTGGATGCAAGTATTGTTAATGTAGCATTGCCTGTAATGTCAAAAGTGTTGACTGCAAAGATGTCTTCAATACAATGGGTTATAACAAGTTATATTCTTACAATTTGTATTACAATCCTGATATTCGGAAAATTGGGAGATATAATAGGTAAGATGAAAGTATTCAAATTCGGAATGGTGGTATTTACAATAAGTTCGTTATTGTGCGGGTTGTCCACTTCCCTAAGTATGCTCGTTCTTTTACGTATAATACAAGGTATTGGAGCAGCTGCATATATGGCAAATAATCAGGGTATTATTACAGAGGCGTTTCCAAAAAATGAAAGAGGCAAGGCTCTGGGCTTTCTGGCAACAGGTGTTGCTGTTGGAACTATGCTTGGAACACCTCTCGGAGGTATAATAATCTCTGAATTCAAATGGAATTACATATTCTTTATAAATGTACCTATTGGGGTATTGGCATTCATCGCAGGAAATAAGATTCTAAAGGAAAAAAATTCAATAACCAGTTGTGAAAAGTTTGATATTAAAAGAACTCTTAACATTTTCAAAAATGCTGTTTTTACTATAAGTTTGCTATGCGCTTTTATTTCATTTATATGTATAAGTGCTTCAAATATTTTGATTCCATTTTTCCTTCAGGATACATTGAAAATTTCCTCATCCTATACTGGAATGATAATGATGGTTTCACCGCTTATTGTTGCTGTTATATCGCCAATAAGCGGCAACTTATCCGATAGAACAGGATCATATGTTTTATCTTTCCTTGGACTGCTTGTAATGAGCTGTGGTTTTTATCTTATGTCAATGTTAAACGAGTCTTCTCCGGTAATTCTGCTAGTTATATTCTTATCAGCAACAGCTTTAGGTCAGGGAATATTTCAACCAACAAACAACTCACTCATAATGTCATCAGTAGCTAAAAATCAATTAGGTATTGCGGGCAGCTTTAACTCCCTGGTAAGAAACCTTGGACAATCGACAGGAGTTATGATATCAACATGTATACTATTTAGCTTTATGAGCAAAAAAATCGGTTTCCGTGTAAATGACTATATTTCAGGAAGAGATGATATATTTGTTTTCGGAATGAAAAAGGTTTATATAGCTTTATTTGCAATATGCCTGGCAGGTGCTTTAGTAACACTATATAGATTATACAGGAGAAATAAAGAATATAGGATTGAAAAATGAAAATTGGAATACTTAGAAAAAAGAAATAATTCTATAATATAAGGAGTTAGTTGATTATGAAAAAATCAAGAATTGAAACAGTAACTATTCAAAGCCAATGTCTTGGAAAAGAAATGAAAGCTCAAGTATATTTACCGAAAAGCTATAACACTTCAGAAAGGTTTCCAGTTCTATATTTTTTACATGGAAGGAATGGGAACGAAAACATACTATTCGAAGTAGAACTTAATAAGGCGGCAGATAAAATGATTGACCAAGAAAAAATCAAACCAATAATTATTGTTTGCCCAAGGATTGAAAACAGCCATGGAATGAATTCTTCAACAATAACCAAAGAGATTCCCGATCCATGTGACAGTAACAGAAAAATACATTTTGGGATGTACGAGGATTATATAGTTAAAGAAGTTGTAAGTGCTATTGATTCATCCTTCAGTACAATAGCTGACAGATCCGGCAGGTACATCGGAGGTGTTTCCGGAGGCGGATATGCAGCACTTCACAATGCTTTTCGCCATCAGGATATATTTTCAAAAGTTGGCGGACATATGCCTGCTATTGAACTCGAATTGGAGGAGGAAGACAAGCCCTACTACAGCAGTCAGGATATCTGGGAAAAATATGATTCGATCCATATTGCAAACAGTCAAGATATTTTGGATACAGATGTCTATCTTGACTGTGGTGACAATGATGAAGCTAGATTTTATAGGGGCTGCTCCATACTGCATGAGATTTTAAAATCAAAAGGAATTAGTTCGCAAAACCACATTTATCATGGAAATCATAATCTAGAATATGTAAAGTCAAATATAGAAAAATATCTGGATTTTTACGCTAAACTCCCATTGAGGCCATAAATTATATTTTTTTATGGTTAAGAATTTAAAATGAAATTTATAAATATTATCAAAATATCCTCTCCGGGGATAAGACTTGTGTGACAAGATGAAAGAGTTCTGGTCATATATCGCGGTCCACACCGACAGGGACGGCAAGCTTTTGAAAAAGATAAAAAAATGTCACTCCCCGGCCAATTATCTGCAGACTGTAAATCAAATTCTTTACTCTCAAGCCAGCTGGAGTGACACTATTTTGAGGTGAATACCATTTGAGACATAGAGGGGATTATATACCTTTGCTATAGTCCCCTCTGACCTTTAGTGCTGTCAAATTTTAATTAAAAAGCAAAGTTTCCGGAGCGGAAGACCGGAATTTCCTCTCCCGAGTCTTTAACTCCAATAATCTCCATGTCTGGTGTTCCTATCATAAAGTCAACATGTTCAAGGGAATCGTTGACTCCCCTTTCTTCAAAGTCCTTATCCGTCAGCTCATTAGCATCTTTAAAGCAGGGGTAAGCTTTGCCGATCGCCAGATGGCAGGAAGCATTCTCATCAAAAAGTGTATTATAAAATAAAGTCCTGGAATTTGATATAGGTGAATCATTTGGAACCAACGCCACTTCACCCAGATAATGTGAGCCTTCATCCGTTTCAACCAGGTTTTTAAGTGATTCATATCCCTTTTTCGCTGAAAACTCAACAACCCTGCCCTTTTTAAAAGTCAAAGAGAAATTCTCAATAAGGTTTCCATTATAATTTAACGGCATTGAACTTACAACAGTACCATCTACCCCGGTTTTTACAGGTAAAGTGAACACTTCCTCGGTAGGCATGTTTGGAATGAATACCTGTCCCTCAGGTGTATGTTCCGACCCGGCAAGCCAATAATGATTTTTTGGCAGTTCAATCTTTAAGTCGGTTCCCAGAGAGTTTTTATAAATAAGATATTTAAAATTGTTTGAATTTAAAAATTCCATTCTTTCAGCAAGGTTAGACTTGTGTTCTTCCCATGCTGCAACAGGATCGACGGCATCTGCCCTGACAGAAACCAGAATAGAATCCCAAAGCTTCTCTACCGCTTCATCCTCCGCCATTCCTGGAAATACCTTTTTAGCCCATGCAAGTGTTGGAACCGACACAACGCACCAGGGATTCTTATTACTCATCAGTCTGTCAGCATAATCTTTTAATGCCAGATTTTTTGTTTTCATTGCTTTAGACATGCGGTTTGCATCAACATCCTTCATCAGCTCGGGGTCTGAAGCTGAAATACTTAAAAAAGCCGCTCCACGGAGTGCATAGGACATATGCAATTCCTTTGTCCATGCCGGAAATTCATCAAGGGCCTCCTCCGGTGCATGCAACATCCTGATCTTGGTAGATAGTTCATCCCTCCAGCTGATTACTACATCACCGGCACCTTCTTCATAAGCAAACTGTGACACCATTCTAGTGAACTCTGCACATTCTATTGGAGAGAATATAACCAGTATCTGCTTCTTCTGAATATTCACACCGGCTTTCACTATAAGCTGTGCATATTTCCTTATCATCTCTTTATCCATCTTTGATTTATCCCTTTCCTTTTTGTATTTATCTACTAAGAGTTTAACATAAATGCAGGGAAGGTAAAGAGGTTAAACAAGTTTCCAGGCCATTTTTTAAAAATGGTTATCAGCAGGCAACGATCTCCTTGATCAGAAACTCTTTTCCGCAAAGTATTTCCCAGTCGCTGCCTCTGCATTTCGGGCACCTGCTGTTATTCTCAATAAGGTTGAATACCTTGCTGCACTTTTTACAAATGGCATTGCCAGGCAGTATCTCTATTTTTAATTTTGTTTCCTGAAGCAAAGTGCCGTCTGCAGCTGCCGGATAACACGCCTCAATATATCTGGGGATCATTGAGGAGAGTTCACCAATCTGGATTACCAGTGTATCTATTTTGGTCAATCCATTTTTTACTGCAAAATTTTCAACTGTTTTAATAACTTCAAGTATAACTCCTAATTCGTGCAATTGAACTCCCCTCTCCTTATATTCCTTCTGCCCGGGATGGAGAAACCGGCTTTCCCATCCTGTATTAATACAAGCCTTTATTTTCTGCTGCGTGTTTTTTCACCGGCAAAAACTGATTTTAATGATTTCTTTACTTTTTTAACCGCAATTCTACCCTGTCTCTTTATAACATGCTTAATAACTATTGGTTTCATTTGACTGAACTCCGCACCTGCACTGTCATATTTTCTTACCAGTGAAATAGCGTCAAATTTACATTTTGTTGTACAAACCCCACACCCTACACACTGGTAGTCGTCCACAACCACGGCACCGCATCCCAGGCAGCGTTCTGTTTCCTTTTTGATCTGCTCTTCGGTAAATGTTTCCCGCAAATCCATAAAGGTTTCTTTTGATTTGTTGCCGTCAATATGCAGAGCTCTTTGTCTGGGCAGGCGATCATAGCCGTCAAGGTTTAAATTCTCCCTGTCCAGCGCTCGATATTCCCTCTCACGGCTTATTGTCAAGTTGTCTCCATTCACATAACGGTGAATTGAAATTGCTCCCTGTTTTCCTAAAGCTATGGCATCAATAGCAAATTTAGGGCCTGTTACCGCATCTCCTCCGGCAAATATATCCAGTTCACCTGTTTGGAAGGTCAGAGGATCGGCTTTGACTGTTTTATTTGGGTTTAATTCTATTTTTGAATCTTTTAGCAAGCCTCCCCATTCCATTGCCTGGCCTATGGATATAAGAACATGCTCAGCTTCTGCAGTTTTGGTTTCATTTTCATTGTAAGCAGGACTGAACTTTCCATTTTTATCAAAAACAGATATGCATTTTTTGAATTCAACACCGGTAACATGTCCATTTTCGGTAAGAATGCCCTTAGGTCCCCAGGAATTGTTTATTATAATGCCTTCAGACAATGCCTCTTGAATTTCTTCATCAAGAGCCGGCATTTCATCACGGCTTTCAAGGCAATACATATGAACCTGTGCTGCACCTATTCTTTCAGCAGTTCTGGCAACGTCAATTGCCACATTTCCTCCTCCAATGACAATGACTCGGCCACTCAGCTTCAAATCCTCACCAAGATTTACCCTTCGCAAAAATTCCACACCCGTCATTGCACCCTCTGAAGTTTCGCCTTCAAGATTTAAACCTCTGCCGGCCTTGGCTCCGATTGCTGCATAGAATGCCTTGTAACCCTGATTTCTGAGTTCGGGAATAGTAACATCCCTGCCAACCTCAACACCTGTTTTGAATTCAATTCCTATTTCCTTTAAAATATCAATTTCAGCCTCCACTACCTCCTTACCCAGTCTGAAGGCTGGAATCCCCAGCATAAGCATACCGCCCGGTACTTTTTCCTTTTCAAATACTGTTATCTGATAACCCTCCACGGCCAGGAAATAAGCACAGGACAATCCTGCCGGGCCGGCACCGATTACTGCAATTTTTGTCTGCCTCCCGGCTTTTCTTTCAGGAACATACCGGTGCTCGGATTTTAAGTCCTGATCCGCAATGAATTTCTTTATTTCATCAACTGCAAGAGCCTCATCCACCCCTGCCCTTGTACATGCTGCTTCACAGTTTCTGGGGCAAATACGTCCGCAGACTGCCGGAAAAGGATTTTCTTTTTTGATAAGTTCCAGAGCTTCTCTGTATCTTCCCTGGGATGCCATTTTTATATACCCCTGAATGGCGATATGAGCCGGACATTCCGATTTGCATGGGCTGGTTCCGGCTTCTGCAACCACCTTTCTGTGGCGGTATTCAGTATTCCATCTGTCCGGCCCCCATGAAGTATCGTAGGGTGTATCTTTCTCCTGCGTCATGGCAATCTTTTGATCCTTGCAAAGGTTTTCACCCAGTGTTAATGCATTGACCTGACAGTTTTCAACGCATTCTCCGCAGGCAACGCATTTATCCCTATTTACTTGTGCAACGTAGTTTGACCTTGAAAAATCAGGGTTTCTATATAGATTTGCATTTCTCAAGCCAAAACAGGAGCAGCCGCAGCAGTTACATATGGCAAGTGCTTTACCCGGCCCGGAAAGGTTTGGTATCTGATGTGCCATTCCTTCATTTTCTGCCTTTCTGCAGATGGCAATAGCCTCTTCCCTGGTAATGCTCCTGCCTCTTCCGGTCCGAATATAGAAGTCGGCTGCCGGACCAAGCTGAATACACATCTCCTCAATGGTATGTCCACAGCCCTGTCCAATTACCCTCATAGAGGTACGGCACGCACAATCGGTAACTGAGAAAACCTCATGCTTATTCAGCAGGTCGGTAATTTCCTCATAGGATGCTTTTCTGGTGTCAGCTTCAATGGCACTATCAATGGGTATTACTCGCATTACCCCCATCCCTACGGGAAGGTTTCCGGCCAATACCACACCTAATTTTCTAGTGTACTCTTCAAAGCACTCGGCTATGACAGGATACTTTTCTACATTTTCCTTGTTGGCAACCATGTATTCCATGACACCGGGTACAAAAAGTTCCAGGAAGTATTTATCAGTCCCATCTTCTGTTTCAAACTTTACCGAACCGTCAACCGCCATTTTGTATAGAATTTTTTCTGCTTCATCCACAGGTTTGCCGCAAAGGGCGGAAACTTCCTTTAAACTTTTAGGCTTTCTGACTTCGAGACATAGTGCTACTTCTGCCATTTCATCCGTAGTAACCGGCTCAAGAATTTTATATTCGGGATCAGTCGGTTTTACTTTTATCAACCCGCCGGTTATGCCACCCGCAATCTTATTTGCCAGCTCCAGCACTTTTGGTTTTACCACATTAATACCCCCCAAATTTAATTTAACTTTATTTTTTTCTGAGATCTAATCGTTCTTCCATTTCTTCACCTGTGCACGAATCCAGTCCGCCCACTCATTGATTCCCTCTCCGGTTTTTGCAGAGATTGGAATAACCCTGATATCCGGATTCAATTTTTTTACCCGTTCTTTCACTGCCTCAAGGTCAAAATCAAAACAGGCTTTTGCATCAATCTTATTAATCAATAAAACATCAACGATGGAGAACATCAATGGATATTTAAGCGGTTTGTCATCGCCCTCCGGTACACTTAAAATCATGGCATTTTTTGCAGCACCGGTATCAAATTCTGCAGGACATATAAGATTACCGATATTCTCTAGAATAACAAAATCCAATCCCTCAGCCCCAAGTCCGGAAAAACCCTGCCTGGTCATATCTGCATCAAGATGGCACATTCCGCCGGTATGCAGCTGGATAACCTTTGTACCTGTACGGGCCACTGTACCGGCATCAACCTCCGAGTCGATATCGGCCTCCAGAACTCCAATGCTCATTTCATTACTTAAAGCTTCTATCGTTCTCAGAATTGTTGTTGTCTTGCCGGAACC
>JAQSXC010000344.1 GCA_029266335.1 Eubacterium sp.
CATTCTGCTCAATGTCTTGTCTCTTGTCACTATAGCCCCCTTGGGACAGAGTTCCTGACAGCAGAAGCAGCGGATGCAGTTGCTGTATTTCCATCTGGGAATTGTTTTACCCTTACGTTTGACGAAAGAAATTACTTTTGATCTTTCCGGACAAACCTCATCACACTTCCTGCAGCCGATACATTTGTCTTCTACCAGCACAGGATCGGGTGCCGTGAGTGAGGATACCAGATTAGTCAAGCCCGGAGTCAGGAAGTTAATTACTCTTGCATTGCGGGAAAGCTTGAAATCCTGAGACTTCATATTTTCAACTTTTTCACCCAGAACCTGTATTTCATCGGGAAGAACCGTCCCCCATCCGGTCTCATGGGCAACCTTTAAATACGGAATGGACAGAACATTATTATACCCGATTAAGCTTACTGCAGTAGAATCAACTGCTGTAAGAGATTTTCCCATAATAAGGGTATTCATCTGCTTGGGGGTTCCGTTACGAGGCCCGTTACCCTCCATGGCAATTATTCCGTCCAATATGGCAAAGCTGGTTTTTACTACAGAATTCAAGTCCAACAGCATTTTACCGAAATTGCTTGCATCAGGCAGCTTTGTGTGCCACTCGGCCTTTTCAGATCCGGGTATACAGCCAAACTGGTTCTTGACGGCTCCAGTATAATACATCATTGCATGGGTTTTCAGCTTTGGAAGGGTTATTACCACATCGGCCTGGTAAGCGGCTTTTGCAATATTCCAATATTTGTACATAAGGGGGTTTTCAAGTTCACAGCGTACAGACTCATTGAAGTCTGCAAACCTGACACCATACTTATGAGCCACCTCCATCATACCCGACTTTTCAGCCGCCCTTCCGGTATCCTCCTGACCGGGAGAATCACCAAAGGATATATTATCGGTATATTCCTTAACTATTCTGACAACAGCTTCAAAAACAGCATAATGTGTAATTATAGGAGAACCTTTTTCTACAACACTAAGAAAATTTGGCTTTAGAAGCACCTTGCTGTTTACAGGTATCAGCTCCCGCAAAAATGTATTTCCTCCTAAAAGTTCAAAACCTTCCCTGAGTTTCTTCTCTATGCAATCGACTTCATATCCGGTACACTTCAACAAAGCTACTTTTTCCATATGTCCTCGCAAATTGAAAATAAATTATATTAATATTCTACCTTCAGAACAATGTCATAGCAATAGAAAAGCGTATTACGTCTAAATATTCGGTAATTGTATGATCTTAATTATTCATTAATTGTATTGCATCTTTATATTCATTAATTGGTATTACGTCTTAATATTCAGTAATATTTTGTTCTCAGATGAGATGCATCCATAAAACAACCCGTCATAATATCTCTCTTCAATAAAATAATAATCCTTCAGACGGCCTTCCAGCACAAAACCGTTCTTTTCAAGAATGCGACAGGAACCGGCGTTGGCATCCGCTACACGTGCATGAAGTTTATGAAGCTCAAGATCTTCAAAGGCAATTTTTTTTACCAGTTCTACAACCTCTGTTCCGTAGCCTCTCCCCCAACAATCCCGGTGTAGGACATAACCTATCTCAGCATGTTTTGCTTCCTTGTCAATATTAAATAGCATTGCTGTTCCAATTATTGTATGGTTTGTTCTTTCTACAACCGAGGCATAAAAATGAGTTCCTGCGGCTT
Source organism: Eubacterium sp. (assembly GCA_029266335.1). Taxonomy (GTDB): domain Bacteria; phylum Bacillota; class Clostridia; order Acetivibrionales; family DSM-1351; genus Ruminiclostridium. The sequence goes on from JAQSXC010000344.1 coordinate 1,683, forward strand.
CCCGTTTCAGCATTTCCTCAACATGCTGCCCGGTTTCATCAAGGTTGTTCATCAGCCGCCAGCCTATGAAGCGCGAAACCTCTTTATCCGATGCATAGCAGTGTATCTCGGGTGCATCATTGATATCCAGGGCTTTAAAGAAGATTTTTTCACCTTCCATACGGTGAAGTAAATTGGTTGTCATTTTGTATCTCCCTATGATTTATTTTGCAGAGCCAGCCACATTACACTGTAATCGTCACCACTTTCAACTTCTGAAAAACCCAGTTCCCTATACATATTAAAGGTACCTCTGTACTGCTTTTCAGGGGTGTCCACGTTCTTAACCGGTATGGATATGACCGCATCAAACCCCTGTTCACTGAAGCCAGCAACGGCTTTTTTCAGTAATAGTCTGGCAACACCTTGTCCTCTGTATTCCGGATGAATAACAAAGCATATCACACAGCCCACCTTTTTATCTTTTACAACAGGTTCAGCTTGTTCCTTTATCCTTAAAAAACGCTGAACATTGTTGGCACTGCACCATCCGATGCATTTACCACCATCAAAGGCAAGATATCCGTGCATAGTACCGTTTTTTATATTTTCTACAGCCATGGTTCGGTTTTCGGTACCCGTCCTGTCCATCCATACATCGTATGAACAGTCGGAATAATAGAAATTGCAAAAGCAGCCTGCCCAGTGCGGAGCATGTCCAAAGTCAAGCTCTCCCAGATACTTTGTAAATGTCTCAGCAAGCTCGGGGCTGAGCGGTTTAACAATGTAGTTCATACTTATTCTCCTTTTATATTCAATTTTTAATACCCTCTATTGACAATGTACAACACGCCTCACGCCGGCTATTTTGCCACTTTTCTTTGTTGTCGTCCTTTCCTTGCGTCAGCAAGGCTGCGTCCATAACGTATTGTACATTGTTAATAGAGGGTAATTATCTTTTAATACAGTTTCAAGAAAATTCAGTGTTCTTTTTAAACACTGTTTTGAGGTATCAAAATCTAAAATCAAATGATAATCATGATTTGCATTTTTCTCTTTATCGTCAAAAAGACACTCTTCATGTAAAACCCTTCTCCGGTCAAGTTCTTCTATAAGTCTTACAGATTGTGAATGTAGTTTATCAACTTCTCCACTGCTTATAAAGGTCTTTGGGTACTCCCCGGTGAGATTCTGTATAACCGATAAATTGCTGAGAGCCTCATAGCCCATTATATCATTGGTTCCTAAAAACATCCCTATAAAGTTCTTAATTAATGGAAAACCGGTATCCGCCCCTGACCTGAAATCGTAGATACCATTATAAAGTAAAACACCTTTTATTTTATTCTTAAGAAAAGCTGTGTCAGCATTCATATTCTTTGCCAGCTCTTCATTTGTGCCCAGTAAGGCGGTATATGCAGAAAGATAGGCTCCGGCAGAATTGCCGGCTAGTACAAGTCTTCCGATATCGCCATGATACTTGCTGCCGTTTTCATTAACCCATTTAACAGCTGACAAAACGTCAGATATCTGATTAATATTTCTTTTCCGGGGTGCAAGTGTGTAATTGACGTTGAAAACTGCATATCCAGCTTTAGCCAAAGTCATGCAGAACTGCCTGGATTGTTTTTTGTCTCCGGAGATAAAGCCTCCGCCATGAAAATAAATTATAACCGGAACTGTCCTCTTTATATTTTCAGGATAATAGACATCCAGCAATTGTTCTGCATTAGCCTTTTCAATATATGGTATGTCTGAAACCACCTTAATTCCGTCAGGTAAAACAGCCTTATCTGCTTTTATGTTGGCGGCTACATCAAACATTCCCATAAACGCTTTCAAGGCTACATTTTTTACAGGCGTAATGCTTAACAAAACACTTATAAATATAACAAATGTAATAAAAATTAAAATGATCCTGATTATTTTTTTCATACTGACTCCATTTTCAAGCATATTTGTATCACGTTACTATGATTAACTAGTTTATTTGTCAGTATTATATTATCAAGTAAATTATTTTTATTCTTTATGTTTTTGTTCCCCTGATACTAAGCTTATAGCCCAAATTAATAATAATATTGTGAAGGATATTGGTTTTAGATTTTTTCAATCTTGCAAATATGGACTTAAAGGAATAAAATTCCTTCCTAAACCACATATATCCCTCAAATAATTCCTCTCTGCTCATATTCCGGGGAACAAAAGCAACTTCCGTTTTCCCGTTAAAGCAGCTCCAGTCATCGGTCACAAGTCTGTTTTCTTCTTTCAGCCGGGTATATATGGGAGTTTTGGGTAAGGGGGTTAATATACTGACAGTTACTCCATCAATACCAAGGTCATTGCAAGCCTCCAGGGTCTTTTGGAAAATATCCTTTTTATCGGTATCAAAGCCGAAGATTATTCCTGCCTGGACGCAAATACCATTTTCATGAATTTTGTGTATTATGCTTTTGTATCTTTCTACCACATTTATACCCTTGTTCACACTCCCAAGGCTATCCTGGGAAAAGGATTCAATACCGACAAAGAGATATATGCACCCTGCCGCCTTTGCCAGTTTTAATAAAGTGTGGTCCCTGCATCTGTCCAAAGTAACCTGTGCTGCCCACCTTTTATTAAGTTTCTTCAATTCCTCCAGTAATTCCTTTGTATATTTCACATCTCCAAAAAAATTATCATCCCAAAACACAAAATATTTACTTCTTATGGCCTTTATTTCAGCTATAACCTCTTGAACGGGCCGTGTTCTAAAGGGTTCACAGTATATCTGTTTCAGATTGCAGTAGCTGCAGGAGTAAGGGCAGCCTCTGGATGAAATGACGGCACCCTTTGAAAAAGGTCTGTTTTTTATTAAATCCCTTCTTGGTACCGGCAGGTTTTTCAAGTCGGGAACAACCTTGCAAATATATTCCGTTCTTGCATTACCCTTGTAGAAATCCTCAAGGAATTCCGGCCAGATCTGTTCACCTTCACCAATTAAAATATGATCGCAATTTTTCTTAACCTCTTCGGGAAGCAGTGTTGCATGAGGCCCTCCCATTACAACTCTTGTATTTTGGGTCCTCAACCTTTCTGATATATTATAGCAATGCAAAGCATTTGAGGTGTTTACAGTTATGGCAGCCAAATCAAATTGTTTCTTAAAGGGTATTTTTTGATTATATTCGTCTACCAGGGTTATTTCATATTTGTTCTCATCTATAAAGGCTGCCAGATAGGGCATGGTAATCTGAATAAAATTGTTGAACTGCTTTTTTCTGAATCTGTTAATCTCTTTATTCTCAGGTGTAATACTAAAAAACAATATTTAATTATCGTTTTTCAATAATTAAATATTGTTTTTTAGTATCAGCAAGTATAACAGTTGCATTTTGAAGGGTTTCATTTAGAAGTTTGAAGTTTATTAAGGGGTTAAATCAGGTAGTTACACAAGGGGTAACCCCAGCATTTATATGATATGTTTACCTTAGCTATAAAATAAGTTAACCCGCGAAAGCCGCACCCCGTTCAATAACTTCTCTGGAACAGCCTGCTGCAAAGTTTGCAGTTTTATATTTTTTCTTTACTGATTTTACTTCCAGATCAGATACGCTCCTGGATGGACGCATAAGTGCAACTGCCCCGATCAAACCTGTAAGTTCATCTGAAGCGTACAGTACCTTCTCCATTTCATGCTGAGGTTCTATATCTACAGTAAGCGCATATCCATGACTGGCAGTTGCACGGATTATTTCGGGAGCGATGCCCTTCTCCCTCATTATTTCCTGCTGTTTTATGCAGTGCTGCTCAGGATAGAGCTCAAAGTCCAGATCGTGAAGCAGGCCCACTATACCCCAGAAGTCCTCTTCCTTCTCGTAGCCTAGTTTCCTGGCAAAATATCTCATGGTTCCTTCAACAATCAGGGCATGCTTCAGGTGAAAAGCCTCCTTGTTGTATTCCGTGAGGAGAGTCCACGCCTCATCTCTTGTTATGTGACTCATATGGTACACCTCTTTCGTCAGTAATTCATTATTTATAATGTTTATAAAAATCAAGCCTTTCAGGCTTTATTTATTGCATTCTCAAGTTGTGTCAGCGCCTTGCCGAGTATCTCCCTCGGGCAGGCAATATTTATCCTCTGAAAGCCCCTGCCTTCGTCACCGAACATTAATCCGTTATCCAGCCAAAGCTTGGCTTCATTTGAAATGAGGTTTTCCAGGTCATTATCCGTCAAATTCAGTGCAGTGAAATCCAGCCAGACCAGATATGTTCCCTGCGGTACCACCAGTTTGATCTGAGGAAGTTTTTCCGACAAAAAGCTTCTGATAAAAGAGAGATTGTCCGATAAGTATGACTTGAGCTGTAAAAGCCACTCTCCTCCATAGCGGTAAGCTGCATGACAAGCCACCAGCCCCATTGTATTAAGCTGGCTGTATCCGCTTTTTACAATTTCCTCTTCAAATCTGAACTTCATATTCCTATTTTGTATGAAAATATTCGATACCTGAAGACCTGCCAGGTTAAAGGTCTTGCTGGGTGCAGTGCAGGTAATTGTCATATCTGCATATTCAGGCTTGAGTTCTGCAAATATCAAGTGTTTGTATCCATCGTAAATAAAATCGGCATGTATTTCATCGGATATGACAAGGACATCATGCTTTATACATATATCACCGACGGCAACAAGCTCATCCCGTGTCCAGACCCTGCCTACAGGATTATGCGGGTTACACAGAATAAAAAGTTTAACGTGATTCTTAATTATTTTGTTTTCAAAATCTTCAAAGTCCATTTTATAGGAACCATTCTCATAAACAAGCGGATTATTTACAAGAACTCTCTTATTTGAAAGAACAGTCTCGGAAAATGGATAATAAACCGGCTGCTGAATTATTACTCCATCACTCTTATCAGTAAAAGCCTTGATTGCCATAGCAATGGCAAATACTATTCCGGGAGTTTTAACCAGCCATTCGGGCTTTATTCTCCATTCGAAATGTTCCAAATACCAGTTATATAATGTTGTAAAATAATCTTCTCTAACCTCCGAATATCCAAAAATTCCATGTTCACTTACTTTAACAAGGGCCTCTGTTACCTCCGGCAAGGTTTTGAAATCCATATCTGCCACCCACAAAGGAATTGCATCCTCAGGTTTTCCCCTCTGTTTTGCAAAATCATATTTTATTGAATTTGTATTTCTTCTATCAATTATTTCATCAAAATTATATGTCATACTCAATCTCCTTTATTTAATGAAGGAATAATTATGTTATTTACCGATATTATTCATTATATTACTCTGATGGATTTACAAAGTCAATATCATACTAAACATATATAAATAATATATTATTTTTACAAAACCTGTTGACAAATAATCTCAGTTGTTTTATAATCAAATCATAGTAATTCTATATGAAATGAGTTATCAAATTATGACAAAAAACATGACCTTAAAGCCACTGTTGTAGCTAAACTTGAATATTTTAACCCTGCCGGAAGCGTAAAAGACAGAATAGCCAAGGCTATGATCGATGATGCTGAAGCCAAGGGTTTATTAAAAGAAGGATCTGTAATTATTGAACCTACCAGCGGTAATACAGGTATCGGACTTGCATCAGTTGCTGCTGCAAGAGGCTATAGAATAATTCTTACAATGCCTGAAACAATGAGTATTGAGCGTAGAAATCTTTTAAAGGCCTATGGTGCCGAATTAGTTCTCACAGAAGGTGCAAAAGGTATGAAGGGTGCTATTGCAAAAGCTGAAGAGCTCGCCCAGGAAACTCCAAACAGCTTTATACCCGGTCAGTTCGTTAACCCGGCAAATCCTGCTGTTCATAGAGCTACAACCGGACCTGAAATCTGGGAAGATACCGATGGAAAGGTTGACATATTCGTTTCAGGTATAGGTACAGGCGGTACAATCAGCGGTTCCGGTGAATTTCTGAAATCGAAGAATCCAAATGTAAAGGTAATAGCTGTTGAACCTGCCAGTTCCCCTGTTCTCTCCAAAGGAACTCCAGGACCTCATAAAATTCAGGGTATTGGTGCAGGCTTTGTTCCCGACACTCTTAATACAAAAATTTATGATGAAATCATTACTGTAGAAAATGATGATGCCTTTGCTACCGGCAGAGAGCTGTCAAAGGTTGAAGGCCTGCTTGTAGGTATATCCTCAGGAGCTGCTCTCTGGGCTGCTACTCAGCTTGCAAAACGTCCAGAAAACGCCGGTAAGACAATTGTTGTTTTACTTCCTGACACTGGTGAAAGATACTTATCTACTCCTTTGTTTTCCGAATAATTTATTTGTTAAATTTTAACCACCACATAAAATACAACTTTACCCGACAAACCCAAGGCAGAAGCAAGCCAGACCACACTTGCTTCTGCCTGTTTTTTAAATTCCAAGTATACCCTCTATTGTCAACGTACAATAGAGGGTAAATATCAAAAGTATAAAGAAGGAGGGCTAAATTGAAAATAATAATAACAGCAGGTGGTACAACCGAGAAAATTGATGATGTCAGAACTATAACAAACAGCTCTACCGGAAAACTCGGAGCCAAAATAGCTGATAGATTCTTCAGTGCGGAAAATGTTTCAATTGACCATATATATTACATTTGCGGCCATAATGCAGCAGCTCCCCGATCAGACAGAGTGAGCATTATCAGAATCGGCAGCGTAAGCGAATTGGTCTCACAAATTAAAGAAATATTAGCTGCTGAAAAAATAGATGTGTTCATCCATTCTATGGC
>JAQSXC010000134.1 GCA_029266335.1 Eubacterium sp.
ATCCAGCTTTTGTTGTATTCCTGGTTTTATATTATTCTGTTTTCTGTTACCAGTAAATCCAGCGGTATATCATATTCCTGGTAAGGTACTTTATCTACAACTTGAAAATCATAGCAAACACCTATTTTCCTGCAATTCCCCGAGATTCCGGCAAGATATCTGTCATAAAAGCCGCCGCCGTAGCCTATTCTGTTCTTATTAATATCAAACACACTACCGGGAACAATAATGATGTCCAGATCATATGGTTTTACCAGGTTCTCCCGATTCAACTCGGGTTCAAGTATGCCAAAGCTGCCCAGTTGATTTAAGTCATCAAAATCGGATATCCTTACGGCATGCATAAGCTTATTCTCTTTTGTCACTCTTTCAATACACGGCACACTAATTTGCTTTCCCTGATCGAGCCAATTTTTTATTAAAGTATGAGTATCAACCTCACTGCCGAAACTTACAAAACACATTATATTTTCAGCCTCTCTGATATATGGCAGTTGATTTAATTTGCCGGCTATTTCCCTAGACCAAATATTTAAGGCATTCTTATCATAATTATTTCTGAACTCCAGGTATTTTTTTCTTAATTGACTCTTAATTATAATAATTCCCCCCTGAAAAACTTACCAAAAGCCGAACTCTATAGTATCAGTAAACCAAAAAATCAACAATATAATAAATACAATTATGGAAACTGTTAATAATGCAGCACCATAGGTACGTTTATCCGAATCACAATCATCGGAAACCATAACCAAACCTGCAATTATTCCGATTATTTGGCCAATACCGGGAATAATTACAGAGAGTGCACAAAGAAATACTTTTGTCCAATTGCTCATTAAACCCCTGCCAACAGTTGCGTTATTGTTCAGGAGCAGCTGTCTTTCCAGGCTTGTTACCTGTACATCTGCCCATTGCTGTTGTTTATTAATGCCATTCCCGTCAAATTCGCTAATTTCTGCCTGACCATGTTCCTGCTCCATCCGCTTAACCTCCATAAGCTTTCGCATTATCACCAGATATTATACCATAATATAACAAAATAGAAATAAGACTATTTATTCATTTTGTATCCATTTAAAACAATGGTGTCTCTCTATGATAACTCAAGCCCGGACTCACATTTGACCGGCATGTAATATATCCCGATCAACCCTTTTATAACATCATCATAATTGCTTTCAGTAATCTTATGTAAATAACCATTTTCCATATGTATGTATAGTGTTAAATCAAAATTTTCAATATTATCCATTAAAGCACTTATCATATCAATTGAATCCAGCGGATTGTAAAAATCTCCAACCCAACGGCGAGAGAGTTCTTCGCTTTTATAATCCTTCTGGTAAAAACTATGTAAAAATCTTCTAATTTCCCCCTGCTTAGTTGACCATAAACTCAAAGTGACCGACATTGCATTTCCCCCATAATTTATAAATTCTATAACTATTATATTATTTGACACCAGCTCTAAATAACCTTTATGTAAATTGTGACAATAACAAAGTTGACAAAAAACATTTATTGCCACATGCATAAAAAACCCTGACAATAAGTACTGTCAGGGTTAATTATATAATTTAATTTTTATTATGTCTACTGATGTCAAGGATTACCTTCCCAAAAGCCTTTTTGAAAGGGCATGTACCTCATACTTAATCTTTTCTTCATCAATAGCCGTAAATTCTCTATTCTGCATTAATATCCGGCCATCAACTATTACAGTATCTACATCCGAAGCCTGTGCTGAATAAACTAAGGTTGACAGCGGATTGTTCTTCGGGTAAAAATGTGGCTTATCTGTATCTATAAGAATTATATCCGCTTTCAAACCTTCAGCAATTTTTCCGGTGTCAGTAAACCCAATTGCAGACGCTCCATTACTGGTACCCATTTTTAATATTGTGTCTGCCTTCATAAGCTGAGGATCCATAGCTACACCCTTATGTATAAGTGCTGCCAGATTCATTTCCTCAAACATATTAAGGTTGTTATTGCTTGAAGCACCATCTGTTCCCAGACAAACATTAATACCCAGCTTCAGCATTTCCGGAACTCTGGCTATACCGCTTCCAAGCTTGAGATTACTTGTCGGGTTATGGGATATGCTGCAGTTCATTTCCTTCATTATTTCAAGATCACTGTCAGTCAAATGAACACAGTGGGCCGCCAGTACAGGTACATCCAGAACCCCTGTCTTTTTGCATATCTCTATTGAGGTCATACCATAGTCTCTTTTACTTGACTGAACCTCGGTTGCCGTTTCCAGAAGGTGAATATGAATACCGGTATTAAGTTGCTTTGCAAGTGCTGCTGCATTAGTCAGAGTCTTTTCATTAAACATGTAGGTGGAATGAATCTCAACAAATACCTTTATACGGCCGTCTGCACTGTTATGATACTGATTATAGTAATCAACAGTACCCTGACTTCTATCCAGCCGTTTAAGTTCTCCGCCTTCAAAGAACTGAACAGGACTCTTACAAAGATTTGCCTTTATACCAGTTTCGGTAACTGCACGGGCAACCTCATCCATAAACATATACATATCGGCAAAAGCAGTAACTCCCGATTTGAGCATTTCAGCTATGCCAAGCATTGTTCCCCAGTATACATCCTTATCGGTCAATTTTGCTTCAATGGGGAAGATATTATCAAACAACCAGGCTTCCAGTGCAATATCATCAGCATAGTTTCTCATCAAAGTCATGGCACTGTGGCTGTGGGCATTGACAAAACCCGGCATTGCTATCTTTCCATTTCCGTCTATTTCTTTTTTAAATGAAACATCATCCGGAAGTTTATCAGAAACAAAGCATATTTTTTTGTCAGCTACCCCTATAAAACCATTCTCAATGATCATATTGCCGTCATTCATGGTTATTATATCAACATTTTTTATTAATAGATCAAAATTGGTCATTACGCCCCCATATTATTCGTTCCAGCTGTTCAGGTAATTCTTCTGCTCCTTGGACAGCTTATCTATTTTAACCCCCCAGGATTTCAGCTTCATTTCTGCAACCGTTCTATCCAGTTCGGCAGGTACGTCAATAACTTTATTTCCAAGCTTCCGGAAGTTATGAAGCATATATTTTGCAGAAAGTGCCTGTAAAGCAAAGCTCATATCCATGATTTCAGCAGGGTGTCCATCTCCGGCAGCGAGATTTACAAGCCTGCCTTCAGCTAAAAGATTAATCCATTTGCCGTTATCCAGCTTGTAACCCATTATATTCTTTCTCTGCTCCTGCTTTTCAACCGCAATCTTCTCCAATTGTTCTACAGACACTTCAACATCAAAATGTCCTGCATTACAGAGAATAGCCCCATCCTTCATATTCTTGAAATGCTCTGCTGTAATAACGTCACGGCAGCCTGTTACTGTGATGAACAGGTCTCCCACTTTAGCAGCATCTGCCATTTTCATTACTTTATATCCATCCATAACAGCTTCGGCTGCCTTAACAGAATCAATCTCGGTAACAATTACATTTGCACCGAAGCCTTTGGCTCTCATTGCTATTCCTTTGCCGCACCAGCCATAACCTGCAACAACGATATTTTTACCGGCTACAATAAGGTTGGTGGTTCTGTTGATACCATCCCATACAGACTGGCCGGTACCATATCTATTATCAAAAAGGTACTTGCAATTAGCATTATTTACTGCAATCATCGGGAATTTCAATACTCCCTCTTTTTCCATGGCTTTCAGCCGCAGAACACCTGTTGTGGTTTCTTCACAGCCACCCATTATGTGTGGAACAAGCTCTTTTCTGGTTGTATGAAGAAGATTAACAAGATCCCCTCCATCATCAATGATAATATTGGGCTTATAGCCAAGAGCCAGATTCAGATGTTCCTCATATTCCTCTTTTGTAGAGTTATACCAGGCATATACATCAAGACCGTCTGCTACCAGACCTGCTGCTACATCGTCCTGAGTTGAAAGAGGATTACTTCCAGTGACAGAAACTTCTCCGCCTCCAATCGCAAACAGTTTTGCCAGATATGCAGTTTTAGCTTCAAGATGAACAGATACAACCACTCTTACACCCTTGAAAGGCGTAGTTTCTCTGAACTCATCCTCAAGACTTCTAAGGATTGGCATATTTCTTCTTACCCATTCGATTTTTTGCCTGCCCTTATCGGCCAGAGATATATCACGTATTACACTTTTCATTATAACTATCCCCCATTTTCGTTTTTACTTTTAAAATTATATGATACATTATTACCTGATTCAATATTTTCTTTATAACCCGGGTTACTTTCAAAAGTAAGTTCTTACTGATTACCCGGGCTACTTTCATTAGCTAGTTCTTACTGATAACCTGGGTCACAGTTTGCAGCCCATAGCCTCTTTTCTTAATACCTGTAATTATTCCATCTATGTTTGCAATATCATATTCATTGAAATGAAGCAGAATAATTGACCCGCTTGAGCATCTGTTGACTACATGCTGTTGGATTCTATCAGCTATTTCAGTAACAGTATGATTATTCCTCATGGGACTAATCACACTGGCATATGTCTCCAAATTCCAGCCAATAACCATATATCCGCAGTTTTGAGCTATGGTTAGAATTCTATTGCTCTTAGCACCACCTCCACCGGGAAGTCTGAGGTAGGGAAACTCCTTTTTCATCCTATTTAAATATTCTTCACCTAACACTTTTTTCACATAGGTTTCCCAGCCCATGATTTCATTTTTTACCTGCTCATCCGACAAGCTGGTCAGTGTCTTATGGTATGCTGTATGATTACATATCTGGTGTCCTTCAGCAACCGCTCTTTTCCATACCTCCGGATAGTCGTCGAGAACGCTGCCGATTATAAAAAAGGTTGCCTTGACATTATTCTTCTTTAAGGTATCAAGAACTTTTATTACTGTCTTTTTATTATATCCATCGTCAAAGGTTAAAGCTACATTTGGCCTGTTTGCACCTGCGTAGATGGTTTTTTGTACAGATGACGGTTTCTTCTCCTGTTTGTTTTCCTTAACAGCTTTTTTATCATCTTTCTTAACTACTTTTTTTGCATCAGCTTTTACATTAGTTTTTATATCAGTTTTTTCAGCATCCTTTTTATTCATTTTATTATTTGATTTTTCGTTATTTTTATTCTCCTCAATATCAGCAATGTTACTGGCCTCAGGCTGAGGAGGCGGAGTGCGTAAAGAATTTTCAGCTGCCGCCGGCTTTGTTTTATCGGCAGCCAGGTCTCCTTCATCAGCAACAATTGCTTCGGTTTTTGAAAGCAAGGTAACAGTGTCATTTGCAGCCTGAAATAAAAAAGCATTATTAAAATTCTCAGGCAAAAAACCTTTGCTACTCTGTGAAGTAAGACTCACAATTCCACAATACCATATAAATATTATAGCTGCCGTACAGATTGACAGAGTATAAACTGTACGTTTGAATATTTTTTTACCTTCCTCAGTGACCAGCTTGTTATACTTCTCGAACAGGTTTGTTTTGTGCAATATGGGTTTCAGCATGTATGTATTCCTTTTGGAAAGTATTTGATATATTTATTATACTTTGAAAAATCAATTTGGAACATACTTCTGTTACAATTTTGTCAATTTTTACAGAACAAAGTCGCATCGCGATTTGTTCTGTACCAGGGTTAACTACTTTCCCCTTCGATGAAATACGCCCTATTTCTGAGCATCCCCTCTAAACCGGCGAGGGAATTTCTTAATAAAAAAAGAAAGGCTCCTGCGTACAAGAGTCTTCTTATGTAATCATTCTGTTTTTTATGCTTTAGCTTTCACAGCTTCTGCTTTTGATGCATTAGTCTTCCCCGCTTCTGCTTTTGATACTTTAGTCTTCTTCGCTCCGGCCTTCCTACTTTTTTCAGATTTATTACTGTTTTCGTCTTTTATGCTGCTTTTATCTTTTTTTATGCTTCTGGCAGTTATTTTGAAAATATAATTTTCTCCGGAATTGTTATCCCAATTATCTGCAGAGTCCTTAAAACATATCCCGAGGCTTTTCCCAGCCTGAACTTCTATTTCAGCTTTGAAGCCCTCAGGTACTTTCTCCATTTCAATATAGGAACTGCTGTCCCAATCAGAACCGTAACCTGCGTGAAGATAAATGCTTTCGGCTCCTGCCCGTGCAAGTAATCCGTAATAGCTTATCTTAAGCTTATCTCCATCATGCAAGGTTTTTTGGGATAATGAAAGTCCATTATCCTCATATGTTTTAGCTGCCATTTTGATACCTCCTTAAACGTTATATATAATAATTATCCTTTTATAGAAACCAAATTTTAAATATTATAACATGTTTAATCAATTTGAGTCATTTATCAAATTTACCAAATAATTACATATAGGGCGCTATTATTTTTTCCAAAGTAGGGTTAATACCCAGAAGCTTTTTCAATTGCTTGTATTCTTCTATAACAGCTTTGTTTATCCCACCGGTTTTTTCAGCCCTGATCATAAGATTTTTAGGTGTCTCCAACGGAGAAACATATTCCACAAGTGATACCTTGTATCCCATCGCTTCCAGCAGCATCAACCTGATTCCGTCTGTAAGTACATCTGCCAGCCTCGCTTTTAATACTCCGTGTCTGGTAATATTCTGTAACAAATCAAATGAATATTGACTGAGTATTTCCTTTTGGCAGCAGGGCACCATCACAATTGCCTTGGCATTGTTGTTAACCGCCAGCGCTATTGCTTCATCAGTGGCAGTATCACATGCATGTAAGCTGATTGCCAGGTGTATGTCTTCTGTTGCAGTATAGTTCCTGATATCGGTGACTCTGAATTCCATATTTTTATAATCCAGTTGTTCGGCAATTTTCCGTGATGCCTCAATAACAGTTTTGGAAATATCCAGTCCGATAAAGTGACAGTTCTTCTTCAATACTTCTTTTATATAGTAATTTAATACAAAGGACAGATATGATTTTCCGCAGCCGCAGTCAACTACATTTATCCTGCCATATTTAGCGCACAGGTTCTTGAGCATTTCGTCAACAAGTTCAATATAATGATCGATCTGATTATATTTTCTGATCATATCATTTTTGATTTTACCATTCTCACCAAGTATGCCTATGGCCTTAAGTACTGCATCTGCTGCTCCAACCTTGATAAAGTAGTCCCTGTTTGTAATCTGAGAGGTAGTTTCATTATGGCCCTTGCTGGTTTCAGCAACCTCCTGATCCCTGGTTTTCATTTTAACAGCCTTATCATCTGCATCAATGTAAATAGTAGTACCCCGTTCTTCATATATCAGGCTCATAGCTTCATATTGTTCAGCTATTTTGCTGACTCTTGCCGAAAGCCAGGAAAGTTCCAATTTATCATTTCTCCCGTTATACTGGAGAAAAAGGCGGTTATCCTGTAAAGTAATAAGAGCTTCATAAAATTTTGTACCGGACTTGAATTTTATCAGTATTTTTTTAAAAAAGTCCGCATTATCAGTAATTCTTTGTTCCAGCCCTGTTAAAAACAAGCTTAACTTTTGTATACTCTGTTTATTCATTCTTCCTCCAGTTGCTTCTGAATTTGCCTGAAAATATTAGTGCTTTTGAACCGATGCTCTCAGCAATTCCACATCAGCCTGGCTTAATTCCTTGCATTCTCCCAGGCCAAGGCTTTCATCAAGCTCAAGCATACCCATACTGAGTCTTTTTAAATAAATGACTTCTTTATTTACAGCTTCAAACATTCTCTTTACCTGATGAAATTTTCCTTCGGTAATGGATAACTTTATCTCTGAAATATCATCGGACTTGAGAATTTCAAGCTGGGCAGGAAGAGTTTTGTAGCCGTCATCCAGGGTTACTCCGTGCTTAAAGGCATCAACATCACTTTGGTCCACTCTGCCAAGTACATGGGCAAAATACTTTTTTGTTACATGCTTTTTGGGAGAGAGTATTTCATGCGCCAGCTGACCGTCATTTGTCATGAGAACAAGTCCCTCGGTATCTATATCCAACCTGCCGGCAGGAAATAAATCAAAACATTTATACTCTTCAGGCATAATATCAAACACTGTTTTCTGCCTGGTATCGGTAGTTGCGGATATAACTCCCTGTGGCTTGTTCATCATTAAATAAATATATTTACGGTATTCCAGCTTTATACCATTCATCACAATCAGATTCTCTTCAGGATTCACATGAATACTGCTGTCTTTCACTATTGCACCGTCAACAGTGATCAGGCCTTTTTTTACAGCACTTTTTATTTCAGTTCTGGAACCAAACCCAAAATTGGATAAGACTTTGTCCAGCCTCTGTTTTTCTTTCAAATTTCAAACCTCCCTTGGTAATCCTAAATGAGGGTAACCTATCAGGCCATTTTTCTCCAGCCTTTCGGATACAGATTTTTCAGCATATCCCCTGTTTGTTTAGCCCATCCCAGCGAGTAACCATCTACACAAATACCAGTATAACCTTTTTCACTCGAATCAATCAGCGTTTCACCTTTTAAATAGCTGTTTGTTTCCCTTGAATCAGACGAAAAAGTAATCTTTCTCTTCATTTCCTCTCCTTTCAGAGATACTGCAAGGGAGTGGGAGGGCACGAAACCTTTTGGGCTGTTCTCTCCGAGGTACCAACCAAACTTGGCAACCTTCAGCCCTGATAAATCCGGGCAGGCCTCCGGCAGATGGTAGAAATTATTCCCCTTCTGAAAAGCAAAGCCTTTAAGATCCAGGGTGGTATTATTATTTATAAATTCTGACAAATCCTTATTAAAGCCTTTCAAAGCATCAGGTCCATTTATTGCATGAGATTTTTCAAAGCTTCTTTCATTAAAATGATTCAGTTCGGCAGTGGAAGCTTTTTGAAGCATTTCATCAAGGCTCAGTTTCCTTATGAGAGCAGCAAAATGTCCCTCACCGTCCAGCTTGTGAGGCCATAGTCTGGCTGCCTTTGAAAAATCATATTTTCCTCCCGCCCATTCGCTGCGTCCTCCTTCCATACCACCTTTTTTAGGTATTTCAAGCAGTTCATAGACACCTTCATGAGCATCCATGAACCTTTCAATCATCAATTCATCTTCTTCAGGTGAAAATGTACAGGTGGAATATAAAATGACTCCTCCGGGCTTCAGCATCTTATCAACCTGCCCCAGTATATCCCACTGCATGCAGCTGCATTTCTCACATTTGAACTTTTCCCAGCTTTTTACCGCATCCTCATCCTTTCGGAACATACCCTCGCCGGAACAGGGTGCATCTACCATTATCTTGTCAAAAAAACCTTCAAAGTTTTTTGCCAGTTTCCCGGGTGAATCATTTAGGACAATTGCATTTCTGATGCCGCAAAGCTCAATATTTTTCACCAGTGCTTTAACTCTATCTGTATTTATATCGTTTGCTACCAGCAATCCCTGACCTTTTAGCTGCGCAGCCATCTGAACCGATTTGCCCCCCGGTGCCGCACATAAATCCAACACTCTGTCTCCCGGCTTTACTCCTATAACTGCACCGGGAAGCATTGCACTTGGCTCCTGAATATAGTACAGTCCGGCATAATAATAGGGATGCCTTCCGGGATTATCTCCCTCTCTATAATAAAACCCATCAGTAGTCCACGGTACTGGTTCCAGATGGAATGGCGAAATCTTCAGAAATTCATCTACGGATATTTTCAGTGTATTTACTCTCAAGCCATAGAATCTGGGCTTTTTATATGACTCAAGATAACTGTTGAATTCATCACCCATGAGGCTTTGCATTTTATTTACAAACTCTTCCGGCAATTTCATAAAAAATAGACTCCTGTAAAATAATTTAAACTTCTTTAAATCAATTCTCTATAATTAACTCTTTTAAATCGAATAAACTCCTGTATTGATTGTCTGTCGTGCAGCCGCTCATGATACAGGAGTTATTATACCATAAAATATGGTACTTTAAAGGTTATATATTTTATTGAAATCAATTACGCAGAACTTTATTTTCCCCGCATAAATTGTTCTATTTTAAAGGAATTTTTATTTTAAAGTCACCTTTTATTCTACTTGGATAATCACATATTTTTAGGATTACAGGTCCCTTAAAATCATGCTCCAGCTTAAATGTGTAATTCACATAACTCTTGTTTTCAGCTCTTCCCATCCCCTGTTCAAGAATCTCCAGTTTCTTGCCTCTTGAGTCGTATGCCTCATTGCTTATCTGAAAATTGTTGCTTATATCTTTTGCTTCCTTGTTAATCACAGCCTCCAGAGACAATTTTTCTTTACTAATTATAAAATCGGTCAGACTGATCAGGTCATATGGAGAATACGAGATTTTCCGTTTTTCTGTATCTACGGTAAAATAGCATTTATCCTTATCCAAAGCCCTTATGGAGCTACCCATGATATAAAGTTCCTTTGGCCTATAGAAATAATTGCTCTGGAAGTTAAGAGTCTGATAATCGTCACCAGGGTTTGAGCCCGTAAAACCGCTATTAACTCTTTCCCATTCCTCTCCATTATCGTCAATAAGCTTCAGGTCATCAAAAGCAAATATTTTTTTTGAATTGGATTTATCTAAGCTTATAGTCAGAATACTTTTAATTGGATAAATCTTTATATTTTCAAAATTAATTTTCTGTCCTTCAATTTCTATGGTTTTATTTATGGCATAGACCTTTTCAGCTCCAGGCAATCTGGATTTATCTATAGAAAAGGGAATCTCCCAGGTTCCGCTTAGAGCCTTCCCCTCCTCAATCATTTGAGCCTTTAAAACTACATTTTCAGGTATTTCTTTTTGATCATCATTTGTATAAAACTCCAGCTTTCCTTCGAAAACCTTACCATCATTTGGTGTAAAAAAATAGCTTGAACTCATCTCCAAATCCTTCCCTTCAGCATCTGTTAATTTAGCTGCTCTTATGCGCGGACTAACGTGGTCACCTTTATTTTCCAGGGAATAGAATGCTATAATTCCACTATTGTCTACAATTACATCCTTAACTGTCAATTTAATATTTTGTTTTTCAACCGATTTACCTATATTCAGAAAATACTCATGATCTACAGCAGCTTTAAGCCCTTTATCCATACTTACAAATTCCACCAAATAATTTAACCCGGGTATTTTAGCAACATTGAATGCAAAAGCCGGCGATACTCTTATCCCTGCAATAAATACCGTTATCAGTATACAGATGAATACTCCCAATACCCTCTTTAGCCTTTTTGTAAATTTCTTTGTAGATCCCTTTTCAAGTCCCTTTTTTATATATTCGTCTATGTTTTCAGGTATTTCTATATTTTCAAACATGGTTCTCACTCTCCTTCAATTTCTGTCTCAGCTGCTTTAAACCTCTGTTGATCCAGGTTTTTATTGTACCTGCAGGTTTATTTAAAGATTGGGCAATATCTTCTACAGAAATATCCTCGAAAAACTTCATTATTATTACATCTCTGTACTTTGGCTTAATCAGGTTAAGGGCAAAATTCAAATCAAGCCTATCATCTGCACCCGTATCCTCATTCAATATATGGACAGGTTCAAAGCAATAATCATCCAATACTGCATGTTTTGAAATATATTTCAGTTCATCCAGGCAGTAATTAATTAATATTTTTGTGACCCAGGTTGAAAAGTATCTGCAGTCCCTAAGCTTACCAATTGATAAATAAGCTCTGCAGGTAGTCTCTGCTACAGCTTCCAGTGCAGCGTGTTCGTCCTTAAGATAAGCAAAGGCTGTTTTGTATAATTTAACTTTTGCTTCTGATATTATTTTATAAAATGCTTCCTTGTCTCCCTTTTGAGCCTTTCTTACCAATTCTTCCATAACTATAAAAGCAACCCCTTGTTTTTCATTGGTCTTTCATATATTAGACCATAAAATGAATACTTAAGATTCAAAAAATAAAAATTATTTCAGTAAGCCAATAATAATGTCAAGAGGGTATTCAAAGTAAAAAGTAAAACCTGCTTTTTTGTTATTTTCTGTGATTGCTCCAATTAGGAATGTTGAAGAAAAAATATTAACTGAACAGAAGTCAATATATTAGCTGAACAGACTTCTTGACAGTGCATATTGCCCGTGCTATAATAGCTGTTGTCATTAAAGTCCAGTTATTGGATTTTTACATGGCCCATTGGTCAAGTGGCCTAAGACACCGCCCTCTCACGGCGGTAACAGGGGTTCGAATCCCCTATGGGTCACCAAATCAGGCATCTGCTACATGTAGATGCCTTTTTATTTTTATTTGAGGATTCGAACCCGGGAGGGCTCGGAGCGTTAAGAAAATGTGCTGAATGCACATTTTTAGCTTCGAGTAGGAGCCCGGCACCGTAAGCTTATGCGAGCGGTGGGCGACGTCTTTAGCATGCGGTATGCATGCGTGAATCCCCTATGGGTCACCAAATCAGGCATCTGCTACATGTAGATGCCTTTTTATTTGAGGATTCAAACCGGGAGGGCTCGGAGCGCCTTACGGGTGGGACCAGTCCCCCGTGTGCCCCTCTGATCTCCGGCAGGGATTGGAAAGGGGATTCTTGGTTTCCGTTCAGAAGGGCTTCTTTGAAATGTGGAGCATTTCGCTAAGGGCGACTTTACATACGTAAATTTGACATCGGAGTCGTCATCCGGCTAAAAAAGTTACCACTCCGGAGTCTCACGAAATTATTATAAGGCTTAAGGTGAATTA